>QHRI01000135.1 GCA_003221375.1 Verrucomicrobiota bacterium | reverse complement strand
CATGGCGCCTGGCGTTTCAGGTGCGCTCATTACAACGGTCACGGCGCTCTGCGTCGCGATTCCGGCAATGTTCGGTTACAACTTTCTCGTCACAAGTATCCGCGGGATCATCGTCGAAATGGACAATTTTGCCGCTGAACTCGCTTCGGAATTTGAGCACAAATACGTCGATCACAGCGTACGTGAGTCGACATTTCGGCGATGAAACGTTACTCGCAACGCCAAGGCCTTTCCACGCTCAGCGAGATCAATGTCACGCCACTGCTCGATCTGGCGTTCGTGTTGCTCATCATTTTCATGATTACGACGCCGTTGCTCGAAAGCAGCATGAATCTTGTGATTCCATCGAGTGCAGCGACGAATCCGCCAATCAAGTCAGGGCAAGTACAAATTGTCTCGATCGACCGCAGCGACACGATTCGGTTTAGCGATCAGGTAGTCGATTTGAAAGCGCTCACGGCGCGACTGACGGAATTGAAACAGACGAACCCAGACATCGCCGTCGTGATTCGGCCAGATCGCGAGTTGCCTGTGCAAAAATTAATTGCACTGATGGATGCGCTGAAGCAGGCGCAGATTACAAAGGTTGGCATCGCCACAAGGGCTGAGTCGAAATAGATGTCGAAACACCCGCCTTCGCGGAGCTTTTGGCGCAACGTCACGCTAATTGCGCTCGCGCACGTTGCGCTGATCGCAGGATTAATTCACTGGAGTTTAGCAGCGCGAAGCGCGCCCGACCCGGAAAGCTTGGTTTGGCTGAGTGGCGCGGAAGATTTCGCGACCGAAAAATCAGAGAGCAATGCGACGCGACCCACAGAGCCTTCAGTTCCTTCCATTGAGTCAGAACCTTTAAAGGCGGATGAGAAACAAAAAGAACAACCGCTTTTGACTCAGGTAAAAAGTGAAATCGAGTTACCAAAACCAACACCCATAGAAACCCCGGTTCCAAAGGCAACAGCAAAGCCGGAAGCAACACCAAAACCCACTCCGAAACCAACACCCAAGTCGACTCCCAAGAAAACTGTGCTGGTGAAAGCGACCAAATCATCGGCGCAACCCAAATCGAGGCCGCCAAAACCTAAAGGAGAACAAACCGACCCGAGTAACGAGAAAAAGATGAGCTCGAAAACCGTTAGCGCGAAGACTAAATCATCTTCTGATAACGGCAGTGGGAAAACCGCTTCAGCCGGTAAAGACGGTAGTGCTGGCGGCGGAAGCAACGCGTCGGAGTTTGCCTGGTATGGCGATATGCTACATGACCGTTTTTACAGCGCTTGGATTCAGCCGACGACGAATGTCCCCTCCAACACCAGGATTTCGACTCTGGTCAAGGTGCGCATTGAGAAAGACGGCCGCGTTTCCAAATTCGAAATTACCAAACCATCTCAAAACGTGGTTGTGAACGAATCAGTCACCGTGGTCGCGAAACAAGTGACCCAGGTTGACGCTCCGCCGATGGGTCTAATTCACGGCGATCATTACGACGTAAAAATCAATTTCGAACTAAATACCAACCAGGAAACTGCGAAATAACAATATCTCAAAATGCACTGGTCTCGCCCTATGTCCGCGATTCAACCGTGATTTTCCGCAAATTTCTCCTCAATCAGCCGATGTAAATGCTCGGCTATCGTTGGATGATTGAGGCGCTGGACGACTTCGTCCAGAAAACCGGTGACAATGAGACGCTGAGCCACGGGGACGGCAATCCCGCGTGCGCGAAGGTAGAAAAGCTCCTCTTCACCGATCTGACCGGATGTTGCGCCGTGCGTGCAACGGACGTTATCAGCGAGAATTTCGAGACCGGGCATTGAGTTGGCTTCTGAGTCGTCACTCAACAGTAGGTTGCGAACTTTTTGATACGCATCAGTGAAATGGGCGTGCGGTTCTACCCTGATCAATCCACCGAAAATAGTGCGAGCGCGATCGTCGAGTGCATTTTTGTAAAGAAGATCGCTCGCGGTATGCGGCGAGACGTGATCCTGCAACGTGCGCGCGTCGAATTCCTGCTGATTTTTCGCCACAGCGACAGCAAGGAGATCGCTGCGGCCGCCTTCACCGATGAGGCGGCTCAGACTTTCGAAGCGCGAATAGCGCGATCCGAGGTGTAGGTTCAGGCTCATCGCCGAGGCATCGTGATCGACTATTGTCGAATTCATTTGCAGCGCGATGACATTGTCTGCCCAATTTTGCGCGCATACGTACGTGACCTTCGCGCCAGGGCCGGCGACGAGATCGTTTACGCCGCACGCAAAGCCGGGTGCGTCTTCATTCACCGAGCGGAAGTGCTCGATCACGGTGACCTTCGCCAGCTCATCGGTGACCAGTAGTAAATGCGGAAACGCGGAAGTATTTTCACCATTCAGCCAATGGAAAATCTCTATTGGCAACTCAATCTCGACGCCTCGAGGCACGTAAAGAAACGTCCCCGACGAAACCAGTGCCTGGTGCAGCGCCGCAAACTTGGCAGACCCAAGTTTTGCTGGTTGCGACATGAAATGTTTGCGGAACAAGTCCGCGTGCTCAACCATTGCCCGCTCAAGCGATTGGAAAATGACGCCGCGCTTTTTCAGCTGATCCGAAATCACGGCGCGCTCGATCAGCTCGTCACCGGCGAAAATCATGCGCCCAGCTACCTCTTCGAGTCCTCGCGATTGCTCGAGAATAGTGGCGCGCTCTTTCTCAGTTAATGTACCACCGTATTTGAATGGGCTTAGATCGAGAAGACCGACATTGGCGAATCGCCACGCCTGATCTTTTCGCGTTGGTTTGGGTAATGACTCAAATTCTGTCCACGCCGCGCGCTGCTGATCACAGAACCAATCGGGAAATTCGCGCGACTCGGATGGGCCGGAAAGAATCGATTCAGGTTTAACCAATTCGTGATTAGTGACTGAAGGCATCGCTATTTTATCTCGGAACCCGAACGGCGGTCACAGCCACCGTGACAGAAGGAATTCGCTGGGCGATAGGGTTACCCGACCGAGCCTTCCATCTCCAGCTCGATCAGCCGCTTGAGCTCCACACTGTATTCCATCGGGAATTGCCGGACCAAATCGTTGACGAAACCGTTGACGCTCAAGCTCATCGCCTGCGCCTCGGTGAGGCCGCGCTGTTGCATGTAAAAAATCTGCTCCGTGCTCACCTGACTGACGCTGGCTTCATGCTGAACGGCGTTGCCCGTACCGCGCACGGTGATCGCTGGATAGGTGTCGGTTCGCGAGGTCGCGTTGATAAGCAACGCGTCGCACTCGGTGTTGTTCTTGCAATTCTTTAGGTGTTTCGGCACGTGGACCAAGCCACGATAAGTGGCGCGGCCTTTGCCGACGGAGATCGATTTGGAAATGATGTTACTAGTCGTCTCGTCGGCAGCATGGATCATTTTCGCTCCGGTGTCCTGGTGCTGGCCGTCATTTGCGAGCGCGATGGAGAGAACTTCGCCGCGGGCTTTGCGGCCCTTCATGATCACGCTGGGATATTTCATCGTGAGTCGAGAACCGATGTTGCAATCGATCCATTTCACCTCTGCGTTTTCCTGGGCAAGACCTCGTTTGGTCACAAGGTTAAACACATTCGATGCCCAGTTCTGCACGGTGATGTACTGAATCTTTGCTCCCTTCAGCGCGACCAATTCCACGACAGCGCTATGCAATGTAGGAGTGTTAAATTTCGGCGCCGTACAGCCCTCCATGTAGGTCACTTCCGAGCCTTCATCGGCAATGATGAGCGTGCGCTCGAACTGCCCGAAGTTTTCTGCATTAATGCGGAAGTAAGCCTGCAGCGGATGCTTCACTTTCACGCCGGGCGGAACGTAAATAAACGAGCCGCCGCTAAAAACAGCGGAATTCAGGGCGCTGAATTTGTTATCGGCGATCGGGATGACTTTGCCGAACCACTTTCGGAAAATTTCCGGATAATTTTTCAGGCCTTCCCTTGATCCAACAAAAATGACACCTTGTTCGCCAACGGCCTTCTTAATATTTGAGTAGACTGCTTCGCTGTCGAACTGCGCTTCTACACCTGCCAGGAATTTTCGTTCCTGTTCGGGAATGCCGAGACGCTCGAATGTGCGCTTAATGTCGTCCGGCACTTCCTCCCAACTCCGTTTTGGCTCCGTCCCCGGAGACAGATAGTAACGGATTTTGTTAAAGTCGATGGCCTCGAGGTCCTTGCTTGCCCAGTGCGTGGGCAGCGGTTTTTCCAAGAACGTCTTCAGTCCGCGCAAGCGATACTCGCGGACCCAGGCCGGATCGTCTTTCACGTCCGCGATGTAGTGAATGGTTCGCTCGCTCAGTCCGATACCCGCATCGCGCACGTGAGCTTCTGGATAAAAAAAGTCTCCTTTGTTTCGATCAATGTCGACTGCAGAAGTCTCTGTTTTCATTATAAGCTCTCCCTGTTTATCTATATGCTGGTTCAACCGCCGCATCGCGCGCCCAATCGTAACCTCTCTCTTCGAGTTCGAGCGCCAGTTCCTTCCGCCCGCTTCTAACGATTCGCCCCGCTACCATCACATGGACGTGATCGGGGACGATGTAGTTCAGGAGGCGCTGGTAATGCGTAATTAACAATATGCCAAGATCGGGCCCGCGCAATGAGTTTACCCCATGTGCTACGGTCTTGAGTGCGTCGATGTCCAGGCCGCTGTCGGTCTCGTCGAGCACCGCATATTTGGGCTCGAGCATTGCCATTTGCAGGATCTCGGCGCGCTTCTTTTCGCCTCCCGAAAAGCCTTCGTTAACCGCGCGCGACGTGAACGAGCGGTCCATCGCAAGCAGCTCCATCTTTTCGTAAAGCCTCGCATAGTAATCAGTTGCCTCAAGTTCCTCGCCTTCTGGCAGACGCGATTGCAATGCCGCGCGGAGAAAGTTGGCGATGGTCACGCCAGGAATTTCGCTCGGATATTGGAACGCTAGGAAAAGCCCGCGACGCGCGCGTTCGTCGGCTTCAAGTTCTAGAATGTCTTCGCCGTCCATCAGTATTTTACCGCCGGTAACGTGGTAGTCAGGGTGACCGGCCAGAACCTTGGCCAGCGTACTTTTTCCCGAGCCATTCGGACCCATGAGCGCATGCACTTCGCCCCGTGGGACGCGAAGAGTCAGGCCGCGCACAATCTCCTGATCGCCGACGGCAATGT
>QHRI01000134.1 GCA_003221375.1 Verrucomicrobiota bacterium | reverse complement strand
TGTCCGAGCATCGGTTTCCGAATCACTGGACTGCTGCAACCTCGGCAGCGATCTCCACAGCCATTGGCGCCTTTGTTCCAATCATTCCGTTCTTTTTCTCGGGCGGAGTGAGAGCGGTGATTATCTCTTTCGGTATCAGTTTGGTTGCCCACTTTCTTGTGGGCGCATTGAAATCGCTGATCACCATTCGTTCCTGGTGGGCATCAGGTTTGGAGATGACCTGGATTGGCGTTATCGTCGCAGTTGTCACGTACGGTCTGGGACTTGCTTTTGGCGCCTTAGGCTAATCCTTCTCGATCTACTGCGACGCAGTAGGCGTAGCTGCGAAGGGAGCGCGGAGTTGTCCCGAAAATGGAACGGCCGCTTCCCAGTCGTGGAACGTCGAGATCGAATGTTTGGATGCATCGGCCTCGTATCATCATCGTGATGACTAGATTACGTGATCGCGTGGTTTGTGGCACGCCGCTTGCGTTAGCGAGTTGCATGAACCACGAAACGCTTACGAACAATCAATTCGAATCTATGTATGCTCTTTTGATACGCTCGGAAGAGAAAGGGCGCGGAGTTCTTGAAGCAGTGCTTTATGTCGCTTTCATCTTGAGCGCCGTCCTTGTGATCTGGGGATTTGCGCAGAGCCCCGTTAGAATACAGGCGGTTGGGCTAGACCGTGGCGCTGTGAGCGAAGCGGCAAGGACTCAGCCGATCTCACAAAGTTAATTGCGACGAAGATTTCAACTCTACAAGCCGTCTTTGAATGTCATTCTGAGCGAACCGAAGAATCTTTGATCATGTCTGGACCGATCTCTGCGGAAATAAATCAGAGATGTTTCGCTTTGCCGAAAATGACAGCGCCTTTAACGAGGTGAATTGCTAGCGATGTGAAACAGGATATTCGATACGCTTTCCGCATGCTGCGGAAGCAGCCGAGTTTCAGTGTAATCGCGATCCTGACGCTGGCGCTGGGTATTGGCGCGAACACTGCGATTTTCAGCATCGTTAATGCGGTTTTGCTGCGGCCGCTGCCATATCCAGATCCCGACCGGATCATGGTGTTGAATGAATCGTCCGGAACGGGTCAGGATTATTCGGTTGCGTTGCCCGACTATTTCGATTGGCGAAACGACAACACGGTTTTCGAACATCTCGCCGCTACGCACAAGGAATCGCGTAATCTTAGCGGGATCCCGGGTCGTGATCCGGAACGCGTCTCGTGCGCTTCGGTGACGCGAAATTTTTTCAGCGTAGTTGGTGTTTCACCCAAAATCGGACGCATTTTCAGTGAAGACGAGGACAAGATAGGCGCTCCGCCGGTTGCCGTGATCAGCGATCGCCTTTGGCAACGCGCCTTCAACCGCGACCCGGGTGTTCTTGGTCGGTCGATCAACCTTCACGATCAGAATTTCACCGTGATCGGCGTGATGCCTCCGCAAGTGACCTCACCGCAGGACACAGATGTCTGGTTGTCGATGATGAGGCGCAGCAACAATCCGGCATGGATGGATCGCTCGCATCACCCGATGATTTACGTCTGGGGCAAACTCAAAGCCGGAGTGAATGTTGATCAAGCGCGCGCCCAAATGAAGGCGATCGCGGCGCGTTTGGAAAAAACTTATCCCGATACCAACAGGCAGGAGACGGCGGTCGTCACACCGCTGCTGGAAAATCTCGTCGGCAAATATCGGACCAATCTCGGATTGCTTGTCGGCGCGGTCGCACTGGTGTTGCTGATCGCCTGCGCGAATCTGGCCAATTTGTTTGCCGCGCGCGGCGCTGCCCGCGCGAGAGAATTCGCCATCCATGCGGCAGTTGGCGCGACCCGTGGCCAAATTATCAAGAAGTTATTCATCGAAAGTTTTTTGATCGCGCTCCTTGGCGGAGTGCTCGGTTTCTTTCTGGCGGTCTGGGTCCGGGACGGCTTGATCGCGCTGAGTCCCGGAGACGTTTCGCGATTTCAAGAGGTTTCCTTCGATTTCCGGGTTCTCGGTTTCACCTTCTTCATCGCATCCCTTACGACTGTGCTTTTCGGTCTGTGGCCGGCATGGCAAGCCTCGCACGCCGACGTTCAACTCGCGTTGAAAGCCGGCTCCGCTGGGAGCGGCGATCCTCCATCGGCCAAGCGCGCGCGAGATTGGATGGTGATCTGCGAAATTGCGCTCACGCTCACTTTGTTGGTCGCAGCCGGCCTGGTTTTGAAAAGTTTTTCGCGCCTCCAATCGCTTTCGTTGGGCTACCAACCGCGCGCACTCTTCACCGCGCGCTTCGAACTGCCGTGGCGAAAATATAACGATTGCGAAAAGATCGACACGTTTGCCAGGACATTGCTCGACAAAGTCCGCGCGTTGCCCGGTGTGCAAAACGCTGCCGTCAGCTCGAACGGACCGCTCATGGGCGGGTGGCAAACTGGTTTTTGGCGCGAAGAGAATGCCCGACCGCAGCCTTCGGACATGTTGAACAGCGATCTCGAAGTGGTCGGCGGCGATTATTTTTCGACGCTCAAGGCGTCGTTGTTGCGTGGTCGCACATTTACCGAGCGCGACACCAAAGACTCGCCTCGCGTCATCATTATCGATCAGGCAATGGCTGAACAATATTTTCCCGGTGAAAATCCGATCGGCAAACGCCTCGGAGTTGATGCCGGCAACGACGAAGAAGGCTGGGTGATGAGCGAAATCGTCGGCGTAGTCACACGCATGCGGTTTCATGCAGTCGACGAAACGGCGCCGTCGCCGGTGATTTACTGTTCCTTAGGCCAGGCCCAGCGAACCAGTCTCACTCTCTTTGTAAGATCGACGATGGCTTCTCCCGTACTCGAGCACTCGATTCGTGATGCGATTACGTCAATCGATTCTTCTCTGCCAGTTTTTGACGCCCGGCCGATGACCGATCGCGTCCGCGAGACCTGGGGCGCGCAACGTCTGTTAAGTTTTCTCTTTTCCATCTTTGGCGGGCTCGCGCTGGTGCTGGCGACTATCGGTCTTTATGGACTGCTCGCCTATACCACGCTCAAACGCATCCCTGAAATCGGTATTCGACTTGCGCTTGGCGCGCGCCCCGCCCAAATCCGTCGGCTTATTCTTTCGCACGGGTTGCAATTGCTATCGATCGGTTCGGTAATCGGTTTGATCGCCGCGTTTGCCCTTTCGCGCGCGTTGCAAAATATGCTTTTCGAGGTCAAAGAGATCGATCCCAGAATTTATCTTGGCGTTGGGCTTATACTTTTCGGCGCAACGCTCGTCGCGGCCTGGATTCCAGCCCGCCGCGCTTCACGCGTCGACCCG
>QHRI01000075.1 GCA_003221375.1 Verrucomicrobiota bacterium | reverse complement strand
ATCCGGAGACGTGCTGGCCAAGATTGCGCGAAAGCTGAAGACGACTCCCGAGCTAATCATGCGCATGAACAACATGAGCGGCACGATGCTGCGCATAGGCGACCATCTGCTCGTCTCGCATCCCGATTTCTCGATGATTGTTCAACGGAAGGCGAATTCGGTTGTGCTTCTGAATCACGGTGCATTTTTTAAGCAATATCATGTTCTCGAGGCAAAGTTACCGGGCAAACAGCCAGCTAAGATCTCGGCAAAAGTTGCTGAAACCATGGCTTGGAAGGACGGAAAACGCGTTGGCGTCGGCAGCAAGGAGTACCTCAGCAGTACCCGATGGATCCGGTTGGCCGGCGCGTCAGGTTACACTTTGTATTCGGTACCGGACTCTGCGCATCCCAATCTCGATCAACCGCCGCCACCGACGGGTCTTGGCCTGGCGGCTTCGGACCTTGAGGAACTCAGCAGCCTTGTAAAGAACGGCCTCGCTGTCACGATTACGGACTGAGTTAAAAGAGTTACAATGTTACAATGTTAATACGGATGGTGACGAACACGATAGCGCGAGCTGCTTGAGATTGTAACTTTTTTAACCTTTTTAACCTTTTCAGTTTTTAACTTTCCCATGAACTGGCAACCGCTCGATTTTGAAAAACCGATCTTTGAGCTGGAACGGCGCTTGCAGGATTTAAAGAATCACTCCGACACGCATGACGTCGATCTCGATTCGGCCGTCAAGGCGGTTGAGGAAAAGCTTCGTGACACACGACGAGAAATTTACGGCAATCTCACTGCGTGGCAGCGTGTGCAAATCGCGCGGCATACGCAGCGCCCGTTCGCCATGGATTACATCGAACGGTGCTTTGCAAATTGGATTGAGTTGCATGGAGATCGCCGCTTCGCCGACGATAGAGCAATGCCTTGCGGTCTGGCCACACTTGGCACGCAGCGCTGCGTCGTTATCACCCACCAAAAGGGTCGCAACACAAAAGAAAATGTGATGCGCAATTTCGGTTGCGCCCATCCTGAAGGCTATCGCAAAGCGCTGCGATTGATGCGGCTAGCCCAAAAATTTCGCCTGCCGGTCATTTCACTGATCGATACGCCAGGCGCTTTTCCCGGGATCGGATCGGAGGAGCGCCATATTTCAGAAGCGATTGCGGTAAATCTGTTCAAAATGATGAGGCTTCGCGTGCCGATCATCGCCGCGGTCATTGGCGAAGGTGGCTCAGGCGGCGCGCTCGGTATTGGGGTGGCGGACCACGTAATGATCCTAGAGAACGCTTATTATTCCGTGATCAGCCCCGAAGCGTGTTCTGCGATCTTGTGGAGAGACCGCCGGCACGCCGCGGAAGCGGCCGAGGCGCTTAAATTGACCGCACAGGATTTATTGAAGCTGGAAGTAGTGGACGAAATTATTTCTGAACCACACGGCGGCGCGCATCGAGACTATGACTGTGTTGCTGCAAATCTTGGCACAGCGCTGCGCCGGGTAATGGCGGAGATTTCCAAGGTTCCAACAGACGAACTATTGGAAAAACGATATCGAAAGTTTCGCCGGATGGGTATTTTCTCCGAAAGTAAAACCGGCACCGCATCGGCTCGCTCTTGATCTCATGTTTGGGGCCTGGGGTAAATTAACGGGTGTTTGGTGGATCAGTGCGGTCGCTCTAATCGGCGCGGCATCCACCAGTGCTGCGGAGCCGGAGTTTCGTTTCGATCGCGACACATTCGCGTTTGAAAACGCCACCGTACTGAAATACCACGATGGGATCGCGTTTTTCCGACCGAAGTCGGAAGCGAGTGACCCTGCCAACAGCTATACTCGCCGCTGCTTCATCATGACCCGCACGGCGATGCAGTTTCGCAAATTCGCCCGTTTCGATCCACACGGCGTTCCACTAAACAATCAGGAACTCGCACAGCGCATTCGTGCTGTCGCGCGTCGAGCGCCTTGGCTCGAAGTATTGCCGGATAATCAGCGAATCGTTTTCCCAGGCTACTCGAATCTACGTGAGATAAGCAACACCCGCACTAAAGTCTTCGAGGACAATATCGGCAGCGGCTTCATGAGTTATTTTCGGCCGAGCAATGCCCGCATGGTCTTCCTGGCGAGTAAAGGATATCAGGAGAAAACTCACCAGAACCTCGATGCCATTCTCGCCCGTGGTGACACGTTCGTGGCTTTTCTCACCACTTATCCAAAAATGAGTATAAACCACGCGGTGCTCGTTTACGGCCAGAAAAGAAATAGCCCGGGAGACGAACTCGAACATTATTTCGTTTACGATCCAAACCATGCTGAAGCGCCGCGTGAGCTAACATGGTCGCCTCGTGAATGTGCCTTTGCTTATCAGAAAGACATAGACTTCATCGGTGGATTCGTTCGCGTTTACCAATCTTACGATAAACCGTTGCAGTGAAAACGATCGGCGCGTTCTTGACATGATTCGCATTAATTCGAGTACAGCGGCAGGTTTTTGGCTCCTCGGCGCTTTCGTCGCTCTCGTCCTTCTACAAAGCAGCGCGACAGCTTCGGATTTTCGTTTCGACCGCGATACGGTCGGCTTCGCCAATGCAACCGTCTTCGAGTATCGCGAAGGTCATCCCTATGTGCGGCGGCACAGAGAGAAGGGAGAGCCGAAAAGATACACTCGCCGCTGCTTTGTCCTATGCCGTACCACGATGCAGTTTCATAAGTTCGCTCGCTTCGATCCGCATGCGCCTCCATTGGACGACAATGAACTGGCTGCTCGCATTCGGAATGTCACCCGTCGGGCGGCTTGGGAAAAACCATTGCCCACAAATCAGCGCGTCGTCTTCCCGGGCTATCCCAACTTGCGCGCAATGAGCAATGCGCGCCGCGAAGTTGTGCGAGCAAATATCGGCCTTGGCTGGCCGACTTACTTTCGGATCGGAAATTTCCGAATGCTTATCGAGCACGACTCTAGTTACCACAAGGAAACCCACGCCAACCTCAATGCAGCTTTGGAGCGTGGCGAATTATTCACCGGTTTTCTCACAACTTATCCTCGTCTCAGCATCAATCACGCGGTCCTGATCTACGCGCGAAAACCTGCCTCTCAGAATGATGGCGTTGAACGTTACCTCGCTTACGACCCCAATCATCCCGAATCTCCGCGCGAGCTGACCTGGTCCCCGAGCACTCACAGTTTCGCGTATCAAAAAGACTGGGATTTTATCGGAGGGTCTGTTCGCGTTTATCAAATTTACGGCAAATGGCTGCAATAGTTCGTCATGTCGAGCGAAGTCGAGGAATCTCTGAATGTTTATCTATGCACGCCGAACAAGATTACAGACGGCGGCGAGAGATGTCTCGACTTCGCTCGACATGACACGAATGTGAGGACCAATGCCAGAGACTCCATCACGACCTAAACCGACTCCGCCAAGGCCCACACCGCCGCCGGAACCATTACCGCCGAACCCACCGCCGATTCCACCGATGGGAACGTGATCTAACGATCGGCGCATGTCACTTCGTCGCGTGTCATGTTGAGCGAAGCGAAACATCTCTGATTTGTTGCTTTCTGTTCTGGCCAATCAAAAAAGATCGGAGATTCTTCGCTGCGCTCGGATGACATCTTGATGCCACGATTTCATTTCTCCGTCGGAAACAAAAATCGCAGCGCTGGTTCGACCCTCCCAGCCCAAGCTGCTTCGCTATGATCGGCGCCCTGGGCTTCCATGTATTGAAGATCCTTGTGGGGTTTCCAGCCTTTCTCAACCAGACGATTAAGTAACTCGCGCGCTTGTTCCCAACCTGGCTCCGCCGTGCCGGTGTCGAGCCAGATCTTTAATGGCGGCTTCTGCTCGATAGAATCGACGAGTCGGTAAATAGCAAAATCGTCCCACCAGATCGAGGGCGACATTACCATGAGTCGACGAAAGGTTTGTGGGTATAAAATCCCAATCGCAAGGGTGACGAGGCCGCCCAGGGAGGATCCGCCTAATCCGGTAAATTCCGGATCCGGGTTGGTTCGATATTTTCGGTCGATGTAAGGTTTGAGTTCGTCCATCAGAAAATGCCCATATTTTCGCGCCAGGCCTTTGCTGCGTTTCTTGCGGTTCGCTTTTGCATCGATCACTCCCCGCGTGGGAGCGTATTCGTGAATACGTTCGTCGCCCATGTTCGCAACTGCCACAATGATGAGCGGTTCGATAAGGTTCTCGCTAATCAAGCGTTCGGCAGTTTCGTCCACACCCCATTCCACGCCTGCAAACGACGTCGCCGCATCGAAAACGTTTTGGCCATCTTGCACATAGATCACTGGATAACGCCGTCGGGAGAGGCGCCGGTAACCGCGCGGCAAATAAACCAGGATGTCGCGCCGGTTTCCGAGAATCTTTGACGGAAATCTGCGGTGCCGTTTGATGTTTCCAGTAAGCGTATGTTTGGGCATCGAAAAACGAGATGCTTCGCCGAAAATGTCGAGTTTGTCTACCTACCTGTCGTCTCGAGCGAAGTCGAGAGATCCCGTAGCATTCCCATCGGTTGCTTCGCGGGATTCCTCGACTACGCTTCGCTCCGCTCGGAATGACAGCGGGAACATGAACGAACGTTACATCAAATGGCGCACGCCGTGGTTGAGCCGCGAATTTGAGATGCTTGTGTTCGGAAATGGCGGCGGTCTGCCGCTGATTCTCTTTCCGACGTCTTTTGGCAGTTATTACCAAAACAAGGATTTCGGTCTGGTCGGTTCTGTGAGCGGTTATGTCGATGCGGGCAGATTGACGGTCTACTGTCCGGACGCCATCGACTTGGAAAGTTTTTACAACAAGTCGATTCATCCAGCCGATCGGATGCGTACACATAACGCGTATGAAAACGTAATTGTGCGCGACGTGTTCGATCTCGCGCGCCGCGAATGTAACTCTCGTCGCGTGGCAGTCAGCGGAGCCAGTCTGGGTGCCTATCACGCGGCAAATATCGCATTCCGCCATCCAGATGCCGTCAGTCATCTCATCAGCTTGAGCGGATCTTTCGACATCAGCTCGTTTTTCGACGGCTATCACGACGACAACATTTATTTCAACAGTCCCTACGAATACCTGCCGAACATACCCGACCCATGGAAATACAATCACATGGGCATCATCCTCGGCACTGGCGAATGGGACAACGCACGCCATGAATCCTATCGTTTGTCTGAGATTTTGAATTCCAACAGCGTCAAGCACTGGCTCGACGATGGAAAATGGCGTGGCCACGATTGGAACTATTGGCGCGACATGCTGCCACATTATTTGTCGAAGTTGTGATACTCTGCCGTTCCGCGGGTTGCTCCGCGGGATTCCTCGACTACGCTTCGCTCCGCTCGGAATAACAGAAAGGCAATTATGAAACTGGTGATTGCTGCTACAGGCGCTAGCGGAGCAATCTATCTGCAAAGGTTGCTTGCGCAGATTGATTGCGCGGCGCACGAGGTCCACCTGGTCATGAGCGCGCCTGCAGGCGAGGTCGCGAAGCACGAGCTCGATGATTTCAAGATTCCATCGAACGTTTCGCGTCACTCCGAAAATGATATGAGCGTGCCCTTCGTCAGCGGGTCAGCGAGGTTCGACGCGATGGTGATTGTCCCTTGTTCGATGGCTACGCTGGGGCGAATCGCTTCTGGCTGCAGCGACAGCGCACTGTTGCGCGCCGCAGATGTTTTCTTGAAGGAACGCCGGAAATTGATCGTCGTCCCGCGGGAGACACCTTGGAATTTGATTCACGCGCGCAACGTTCTGACGTTGCTCGAGGCGGGAGCGATTGTGCTGCCTGCGATTCCCTCGTTCTACAGCCGTCCGGGTTCGGTAACCGCAGTCGTGGATACAGTGGTTTGGCGTATTCTCGATCAAATTGGGCTGCCGAGCGCTCACACGTATCGCTGGGGAGAAAAGAGCCGGAAACGCAAGAAAAATTGAAGATCGAAGGTTGGCTTGCGCGATGGTTGATCGCGTTCGGATTTTGGTTGCTGCAGATTTGGGCGCGTACGCTGCGTTACGAAGTCGACGATCAGGCGGGCGTTGTCGGCACACCTGTGAGGGAAAATTACATCGCGGCGCTCTGGCACAACCGATTACTTTTGATTTCATTCGTTTTAAAAAAATTCCTGCCGCAACGGCCCGGCGCTGGGCTAATCAGCGCTAGTCGGGACGGCGACTTAATCAGCGATTTGACGCGGCGCTTCGGTTTTGATGTCGTGCGCGGTTCCAGTTCACGTCTGGGTGCCAGCGCGCTGCGGGAGCTTGAGAAGGTGCTCGCGACCGGCCACGATGTTTTGATCACGCCAGACGGTCCACGGGGACCAGCCTATGAGCTCGGGCCGGGCATTGTTTTTCTCGCGCAAAAAACCGGTGCAGCAATCGTGCCGATCAACATGGAATTTTCCAGCTGCTGGAGGGTGAATAGCTGGGATGGTTTCATTTTGCCGCGTCCGTTTGCAAAAGTGCGTGTGATTTTCGGCCGCGTGCATCGCGCCAGGGCGACCGGTACACCGGAGGAATTTGAAGCTGAACGCCTGAGCCTTCAGAACGCCATGATGGCTCTGGTTAAAATGCGTTGAGGCTACTTCTGCCGGCGCCGAGATCTTTGCAAGACCTGCATTGCGCGTCCCGGGACGCGGCCATAGCAATGCTCACTTGCGCGCCGGACGCTCGCAGGCAGGATTGCCTGCCTCACTATGCCGAACTTAATCGACGGGCGCGCGATCGCGGAGAAAGTTTATGTCGATCTTCGTCGCGAGATCGCGGAACTGAAAGCACAAGGCATTACGCCGGGTCTTGCCGTGGTTCTCGTCGGCGACGACCCGGCATCGCGCGCATATGTGCGCTCAAAAGACAAAATGTGTCGCGAGCTTGGGCTACACTCGCTGAAACTGGAATTGCCCGCATCGACGACCCAGACTGAGCTTCTCAACCGCGTCGAACAATTGAACGCCGACGCGAGTATTCACGGGATTCTTGTTCAATCACCGCCGCCTGTGCATATCGATGAAGCGGCAATCGTTCGTGCGCTTGATCCACGAAAAGACGTGGATGGATTTCACCCTGAAAACGTCGCAAAGCTTGTGCTGGAGGATGCCACAGGTTTTGTCCCATGCACACCCCTCGGGGTGCAGCGTTTGCTCATTGAAAGCAGCGTCAATATCAACGGAGCGCACGTCGTGGTTCTTGGCCGCAGCATGATCGTGGGCAAACCGCTGGCTCTGCTTCTGATGCAGAAAAATGCAGAAGGTAACGCCACAGTCACCGTGGTGCATTCACGTAGTCGTGATCTCGTGGAAATTACTCGCTCGGCCGACATTATCATTGCCGCAATTGGTCGCGCCGGATTTGTGAAGATAGATCATGTGCGCCAAGACGCTGTAGTCATTGATGTTGGCATTAACCGCGTGGATGACGCTGCGACTGAGCGTGGCTATCGCCTTGTCGGCGACGTGGCATTTGATGAAGTATCCAAGAAGGCCAGCGCGATCACTCCGGTCCCCGGCGGTGTTGGGCCGATGACCATTGCGATGCTGATGTCCAACACGGTCAAAGCAGCTCGACAATCGCTGTAGCCACGGTGCCTGCGGCACGCCCATCCCAGACGGCCCACCGTGGCTACAACTTAGCCGAAACAATTTTTGCTGTAAGCAATTTCAAGATCAACGGATTGAGTTGCGCAGCACGGACAAAGAACGAACCGATGCGAGGCAACAGGACTGCATCGCGCGCCAGCCGATTAATCCAGAGTCTTCCCCGATACATTTTGGCGAAGTCGCGAGCGAACTCGTGCAGTGCTGATAGTCGATCTTCGCCCCCGATGATTTTCCTGATCGCACCTGCTGCGAGCTCTCCTGAGCGAAGCGCGTAATAAATTCCTTCGCCAGTGAACGGCTCTACGACCCGTGCTGCGTCGCCGATGAAAAGAAGATTTTCACGGGCGCAGGGAACAGCCGAGCGTGTGAGCGGTGTGATGGTGCGCCAGGGTTGATTGGTGGGGATTTCGAAGTGTCGTTGTGCCCATTGCCGCAGTCTCGAAATAGTGGGTGGCCTCCCCACGAGACAAAGATTGAGCTCAGATTCATTTACTGGAGCCTGACCTGAGTAACCTTCGCGAAGAAATTGCAGCACGATTCGTTCGCCAAAATTTCGCGGAAGTGGGATGTGTGCTTGCAATGCGACTCGTTCGCGTGCCGGCCGCGGCAGTAAATTGCGCAGCCGCGCCACTGTAGAGTTTCGTCCATCAGCGCCGATCAAAACCCGGGCGCGAAAACTTTCCCGGGTGGCGGTTTCCAGTTTCCAATCTTGATCATGCGCCAAGCCGGTCAGGGTTGTTTGCTCGCGGACATACGCGCCAAGTTCGCAAGCGCGCTTAAGCAGGAGATCATCGAAAATGCTGCGTTTTACCGAAATCTCGCCTGCCCCAGGCGGGTCTCCAGTCGGAAGATCGACACTGACTTTGCGACCATCAATGGCGATAAAGTCCACCGAGGTGAGTTTGGAATGCGGCAAATCGCGAACCTGCTGTGCGAGACCGAGACGCTTAAGCACAGGCCAGCACGATGGATTCAAACAATCGCCGCACACCTTTTCCCGTGGAAATCTTTCCCGCTCGAGAACAAGCGTGTGCAATCCAGCCAGGGCACAACATGCTGCACAGGTCGATCCGGCAGGGCCGCCCCCCACGATCACCACGTCGAAAATCTGCATCCCATGTTTAATTTCGTTTGTCATGTCGAGCGAAGTCGAGACCTCTCTGATTTCTCGAGATCAGATCCAGAGATTCCTCGACTTCGCTCGGAATGACAAAGGATCGTTGGCCCTTAATGACGGCTGGCGCGCGATTCAATACGAGAGCAAATTAGCGTAGATGAGCTGGTCCCTGCCTATCTTCCGCATCGCAGGCATTCAATTGCGGATTCATATTACGTTCCTGCTGCTGATTGCCTGGCTGGCTTTCGGTTATTACGCGCACGGCGGTTCCGCGGTGGCAGCGAGCCGCGTGATATTTGTTTTACTGCTGTTTCTTTGCGTGGTTTTACACGAATTCGGGCACGCGTTCGCTGCGAAGGCCTTCGGGATCAACACGCCGGACATTACGTTGCTGCCGATTGGCGGCGTGGCGCGACTGGAACGCATGCCGGAGGAGCCCGTGCAGGAATTGATTATCGCGGTGGCCGGGCCCTTGGTGAATGTGGTGATTGCGCTTGGTCTGTTTGTGGCCGGAGGATTCCAAGCCCTGCTTAATCCTGCCGCAGTTGAAGGTGGCGGTCTCGTTGCGCAGTTGCTGACGATTAACATCATGCTGGTGCTTTTTAATTTGCTGCCTGCCTTTCCAATGGACGGAGGCCGCGTGCTGCGTGCGCTTCTGGCGACGCGGATGAGCTATGCGCGCGCCACACAGGTTGCCGCCAACGTCGGCCAGGGTTTTGCATTCGTCTTTGGGTTCATTGGGTTGCTATGGAATCCATTCCTGCTATTCATCGCGCTTTTCGTCTACATTGGCGCATCGCAGGAAGCGGCCCTGGCGCAAATGAAAGATGTCTCACGCCGATTCCCGGTCTCCAGTGCGATGGTGCGAGAGTTTCGGACACTCTCGGAAGACGCCAGCTTGCACGAAGCGGTGGACGCGTTGCTTGCGACTTCGCAACACGATTTTCCTGTCGTCGATGACGCCGGCACCGTCGCCGGTTTATTGACGCGCCAAGATCTCATTGCTGCTCTGCGCAAGAACGATCCCGCGATTCGCGTGGGCGACGTGATGCGACGGGATATTCCTACGGTGACCACCGGTACGCGCTTCGAGGATGCATTCCGTATCATGCAGGAATGCAATTGCCCGGCAGTGCCTGTGTTGGATCGCATGAAGCGCCTGGTCGGTTTACTTACGCCGGAGAACGTGACCGAGCTAATGATGGTGCAATCCGCGATGCCGCAACGGCGGGTTTTGTAAACCAGAGCGAATCGGTAAACAACAGCTGCTGTGGTCACGGCCCTGCGGGCCGTCTACCTGATGCGAAAAGGCACCCCAAAGCGGACCGGCCACAGGCCGGTGGCTACAAAACTTAGGGAGTCGCTCTCACGAGCTGATGCGCATGGGCATCAGGACGTAGAGGAACGGTGTCTGAATTTTCAACACGCCCGGGCTCATCTCATCGATGAGATCGAGAAAGACTTCGTCTTCTGTCAGAGCGCGCAGGGGCGCCATGAGAAATTCGGGATTAAACGCGATGGAAAAATCGCGGCCCTTGTAGGCGACGGCGATTGATTCCTTCGCTTCGCCCACCTCCGGCGTGGTGGCAGTAATGTCGATATTGTTCTTGCCAAAGTTCAGCTTAATCGAGTGCGTTTTATCGCTGGCGAGAAGGGAAACGCGTCGAAGCGAATTTAGAAATGTTTCCCGCTCGAGTTTTATCCGCTCTTTTGCCTCTGATGGAATGACCTGGCGATAGTTTGGGTAATTGCCTTCGATCAATTTCGAGACGAGCAGCGTTTTATTGAGGTCGAATGCGATCTGCCCGCTGCCCATGCTGACCTTGATTTCGCCATCATCTGCAAGCAGGCGTTGCAATTCTGTCACCGCTTTCGTCGGGATAATTAAGTCAGCTTCATGGCTGCGCGGGAATTCCAGTTCGATTTCGCCCATAGCGAGTCGACGCCCATCGGTCGCCACCAGCGTCAGCTTGTTGTCCTTAAAACTGAAAAGAACCCCGTTGAGGACGTAGCGAGTTTCGTCCGTCGAGATTGCGTACGAAGTCTTGCGCAGCCCGTCGCGCAAATCTTTCT
>QHRI01000111.1 GCA_003221375.1 Verrucomicrobiota bacterium | reverse complement strand
GAAACGGCGGTAGGAATCCCACGCAAAACGCGCGTTGTTTGTTTTTTTCGCGACAATTGCGACAACCTCGTCATTCATGCCCAGGTTCAGGATGGTGTCCATCATTCCGGGCATAGAATCCCGCGCGCCGGATCGCACGGAAACGAGCAAAGGCCGCTCTTTGTCGCCAAATTCTTTCCCAACCGAATTTTCGACTTTTGCCAGCGCCGCTGCCATCTCCGCCTCGAGCTCTCGCGGGTAACTCCGGTTATGAGCGTAAAAGTGAGTGCATACTTCGGTCGTAATGGTGAACCCCGGTGGCACCGGCAGGCCGATCCGCGTCATCTCGTGAAGATTTGCGCCTTTACCGCCCAGCAACGCTTTCATCCCACCTGATCCATCCGCGTGGCCATCGCCGAAGTAATAAACATAACGCGGCTTTTTCGTTTTTCTTACACGAATGCGGCGAGTCGGTGGCAATTTGGGTTTTTTCGACACGCGCCGAATTGATTTTCGAACCGTAGATTTGCGTCTTCTGGCCATATTTAAGGATGCGACAAAATCGACAAGGGACGAACGGGCCAAAGTAGTTTCGGGTGTCGCCCTGTCAACGATCCTGAAAACCCAAAGAGTCGTGTTGTTTAGAGGTCAGAAATCGTTGCAGCCGACCTGGCTGCTCAGAAAGCCGACCCAAGCAGTCCAGCCGTTTAAGCTGGTGCGCCTTCGTTGTTCGTCAGAACTTCAGCAATTGTCGCCGTAAAGTCGTCGACACCGGTACTCGGCACGATGATGCTGTTGCGGCGGCCGTGAGCTTCTTCTGTGATGCGCAAGAACCTCCCGCGCTCGTTCTCACGGAGCTCCACGTAGAAATGTTTGCGCTCTATCTGCAGTTCTCTCGCCTCGATGATGTTATCCATTTTCCTCTGAAGGCGCCGACTCTACCGCATCTATTTTGGAGAATGGAAGAAAAATCGGCAGAATTTCTGCAAATTCTTTGCATCAGGTTGCGGTGTTCGCTGCTCAATCTACAATCTCGTGCGCGTGTTCGACTGAACGCGCTCGACCATGCCCCGACGAGTCGATTCAAGTTCCTATCAATCGCCTGAAGGTGCACGTCCGGCGGTTCCCCCGCCTGTCCAACTGGAACGTCGAGCGCATGATCCGTATGCGGCCTTCCGTTCTGGCGATTTCAGCTTGTTCACAGCCGGTAATCTACTTTCGATTACCGGCCGTTTGATGCTGGCCGTGGCGGTGGAATGGGAAGTTTATGCGCGCACTCATTCAGCCACTGCACTTGGACTTGTTGGACTGGTTATTGCCGTCCCGGTTGTCACACTCTCTTTGCCTGCCGGCCATTTGGCGGACCGGTTCAGTCGAAAACGCATGATTCTAATCTCGCAAATCTTTAGCGTGCTCACCTCAATCGCGCTGGCCCTGGTTTCCTGGAAACATCTCGCCATTCCTGCGATCGCTCCGTTGCGCGAAAGCAATCGCGTCCTGGCAGAGATCGCCGCGATCTTTGAACGGCATCATCCAATCTTCCATTTCGACGACGCGTCGGTTCCGTTGATCTATCTTCTTCTTTTTCTCGGAGCGGTAGCGCGCACATTCAGTTGGGCAGCACGCAGCTCATTTTTTCCTACGCTGATTTCTCGTGATGCTTTTGCAAACGCGGTCACCTGGAATAACAGTGTTTTCCAAATTGGATCAGTTGTAGGGCCGGCTTTCAGTGGCTTGCTGGTCGCCTACATCGGGTTTCCGTTTGTGTATCTGCTGGATGCACTGTGCGCGTTTTGTTTTTTTCTTCTGGTTCTTCCAATTCGGCGCAGCAACCAGCGGCGAGACCGGAGTGAGGCAAGCACGTGGAAAAGTCTCATGGCAGGACTCAGGTTTGTGTTTCGCAGAAAAGTAATCCTGGCGACGATCACGTTGGATTTGTTCGCGGTTCTGCTGGGCGGCGCGACCGCATTGATGCCGATTTTCGCAGATCAGATTCTGCACTGCGGACCGGTTGGCCTTGGCTGGCTGCGAGCGATGCCGGCGATCGGAGCCTTTGGGATCGCGATGGTGGTGGCGCATTTGCCTCCAATGAAGCACGCGGGTCGAGCATTACTCTGGTGTGTCTCCGGGTTTGGAATTGCCACCGTTCTGTTTGGCTTTTCCAAAATCTTCTGGTTATCGCTCGGGCTTTTATTTCTTGTCGGCGCGTTCGATAGCGTGAGCGTGATCATTCGTGGTTCCATCGTGCAACTGGTCACACCAGATGAAATGCGCGGACGCGTTTCGTCGGTAAATAATATTTTTATCGGCACATCGAACGAATTCGGCGCACTGGAATCAGGATTGACGGCTGCGTTGTTTGGTCCGGTGATTTCCGTCGTTGCGGGAGGCATTGGAACAATTCTGGTCGTGTTGGGTGTTGCGTTCCGTTGGCCCGAAACTCGCAAGATCGGGGCGCTCGATAAGACCTTGCGATGAAACTCCGTTGTCGTAGCCCGGGGGGCGGTGACCCGTCTGGCATCACGATACCGGCCACACCTAGAATGCGCCGTGCAATGAAATCATTCCGTACGGTGCACCGCCGTCCTGGTGGTAGCGCACCTCAGCGCGATAAAAATCGAAGTTCCTGTAAGGCTGGTAACCGACCTCGCCCGTGAATGTCACGACCGGTGAAATTTTCCAATCGAAGCCTCCGCCGGTCCGAATCTCGCTGTAGGTCAGGATCGTGTGATTGAGCCTCGGCATTCCGTGTGTATCCCCGAAATCGTCAGGTACACGGTAACTGGTTTGCTTCAGATTTGCCCCTACATACAGCGACACGTCCTTGCTCATTTCGTACTCGAAACGCGGAGTTGGGAGCACGGCATCGAGGAGCCATTGCGGGGCTATTTTCCAGCGAATTCCAGCGGCGGGAAGAACCGGGTATTTGCGTTCGATATCGACGCTGACACCGAGCACGAGCTGCAGATTAGGGCTGTAAATGTAAGTGCCGCCTGCGTAGAACGGAAAATTGAAACTGTCCCACCCCAAATTATCGAACTCGGTATCGTACACACCGGGCTGGCCTTCAGCCCTCACGATAATCGAATCAGAAAATTGCATGTCGAGTCCCATGACCAGGCCCACTGACTGCAGTGTGTCTGGGAGTGGTGCACCATCGGGAAGGCCAAACGAGAATCGTTCCCACTGCGCGCCAATCCGTAAAACGCCAGGTTTAATTCGGGGAGTGAATATCACGTGCAGGATCGAATCGTTTTCATCGAAATCGCGCACACTCTTGTGTGGTCCGCGTTCGACGTCACCATCGCCCACAAAAGCATCTTCTGCCGAATATTCGATGGGGATGTGACTTAGCGGTTCGAACCAGTTACCCGCGTTTTCCTCGGCGCAAATTCGCGTCGCGAACAACAACGAGCAGGTTGCCCAAGCGGCCGCGAAGACTCGACACCTCAAGTGTTTCACCGCTCAACGGCCTCCACCCGTATCCCGCCGAAAGAGCGTGACGGCTTTGGTAATGTTTTTCATCATCACAGACTCCGACCCAAGACGCTCCACGCCATGTAGCGAGCCCAGCGAGGCAGCGGAGATCATGTCGCCACGCCA
>QHRI01000110.1 GCA_003221375.1 Verrucomicrobiota bacterium | reverse complement strand
TTCCCGGTCAGGAAGACAAAATTTTTCGGCTCAAGTTGCCCGCCAATCCAATGAGAGAGAAATATCGCGCCTGGTCTGACTGGCAAAACCCGGACTTTGTAGCGAAACCGGGCCAGCAACCTTCCCGACCAACTGGTGGAAGCGAGTATCAGATTCGCTACAAAATGGATTATCAGGACCGCTAGGCCACGAAGGTGGAACGCGTTGTCCTCAACGCGTTGCTAAGGAGTGCGGCTATGGCGTCTAACTTTGTATGCGGGCAAAGCGCTGAGAGCGGGAATTTGCGCCTTCGGCGTTTCCTCTGCCATCGTCTTCAGGAGAAGCCGATCCACCTCGGACCGCCGCGAAACGCAGCGCGCTGTTTACCTCTAGCGCGACGCGCGTAAGTTCCGAAATGTCGATTTCTGAGGAACAGGTAAAAAACGCTTTGAAGTCGGTGAAGTATCCGGGGTTCACTCGCGATATTGTTTCGTTCGGCCTTGTGAAATCGGTCCAGATCGAGAATGGCGAGGTCAAAGTACAGATCGCCCTGGCGACGAGCGATCCAAACGTTCCAGCGACCATTAAGACCGATGCTGAACAAGCGCTGGGAGCCATCGACGGCGTTCAACGCGCCAAGGTGCTGATTGACATTCATGCGCCGCCCGCCGGCGCAGGCACTGGAATGGCTGCAACGCGAATCCCGGGAATCAGGCACGTGATTGCAGTGGCGAGCGGCAAAGGAGGCGTCGGAAAATCGACTATCGCGGCAAATCTGGCGGTCGCCCTGGAGCAAACCGGAGCGCGCGTTGGTTTATGCGATTGCGACATCTATGGCCCGAGCATTTCATTGATGTTCGGCACGCGCGAGCGACCAATGGCGACGGAGGAAAACAAGATCGTACCGATCGAGCAATACGGATTGCGGCTCATGTCGATGGGATTTCTGCTCGACGACACTTCACCGGCGATTTTGCGCGGACCGATGGTCACGCGTTACACCCAGCAATTTCTGCGACAAGTGGAATGGGGCGAACTGGATTATCTCGTGCTCGATCTGCCTCCTGGCACTGGCGATATTCAGCTCACGATTGTCCAGACGGTGGCGCTGTCCGGTGCGCTTATTGTCACCACGCCCCAGGAAGTTGCGCTTATCGATGCTCGCAAAGCAGCTACCATGTTCGAGAAGGTCAACGTGCCGGTGCTTGGCCTTATTGAGAACATGAGTTATTTCGTCTCGCCTTCCGACGGTAAGCATTACGATATTTTTGGAAGTGGCGGTGGCGAACGTGAAGCGAAACGGCTTCGGGTCCCGTTGCTTGGCCAAATTCCGATCGATATCGCGACACGTGAATCGGGAGATCGCGGAAACCCAATTGTCAGTGAAGATCGAAAGTCTCCCGTGACAGCCGAGTTCAAAAAGATTGCTCAAAATCTTCGTAGCGCACTGCCGTAGGGATGCGTCCGCAACCGCAATTTGCGCCGTCAGTTAAATAAATACGATGATCACCACGTCGAATTTGATTGCGTTGATTTAGTTGACTCCCCGCAAATTCTATGAAAGAGGACTCTGAGATGCCATCTTCAGAGGAGCATCAATCTCAATTCGTTAAGAATTCGGTCCTGTACAAGGAGTTTCTCGCGGAGCGTGCCGAGATCCTGAAACACAAATGGATCGAGAGCGAAAAAGCCGGAAAAGACATCGGCTTTGAAAAAGCTTTGCTGGATTGGATCGTGAAACATCGCTCCAACTGGCGAGACCGACGAAGAAAGGAGGCGCGCACCGAAAAGTCCGCCTCCTAATTTTTTGTTCCTTTAATGCGATCCCGCGAGGTCGCCAAGGAAACCGATGAAACAAGTAAAACAAAAAGCATCTGCTGCCGCGGCCCCGATCATGGACGCGGAGGCAATTCGTCGAGCGCTTCAACGAATTGCGCATGAAATCATTGAGCGAAACCCGCGATTGACTCACGTCGTTCTGGCGGGAATTCCTTCGCGCGGAGTGGAGATCGCCCACCGCATCGCCGCTTTCATTCACGCGATCGAGAAAATCAACATTGAAACCGGCGTCATCGACGTAGCGATGCATCGCGATGACGTGGGAACGCGCTCTGAATTGCCAATCGTGCGCGAATCGAAACTTCCGCTGCCACTGGAGGAACGCACGCTCATTGTTGTCGACGACGTTTTATACACCGGCCGCACCGTGCGCGCTGCAATGGATGCCATTAATTCATTTGGACGGCCTGCACGAATTCAACTTGCGGTACTGATCGACCGCGGGCATCGCGAACTGCCGATTCGCCCAGACTACGTTGGCAAGAATTTGCCGACTTCGGGTGGCGAAAAAGTACGCGTACGGCTGGAACAAACCGATCGTGAACCGGATGCGGTCTGGTTGGAGAAACAATGAACGCATTCGCCACCTGATGACTACTAGCTGGACACGAAAGGATTTGTTAGGCCTGCGCGAACTTTCGGCAGACGAGATCAATTTTATTCTCCAAACCGCCGACGCCTTCAAACAGGTCGGCGACCGCGAGATTAAGAAGGTGCCGTCGCTGCGCGGCAAGACCCTGGTGAATTTCTTCGTAGAACCAAGCACCCGGACGCGTACTTCATTTGAGCTGGCCGCGCTTCGATTAAGCGCTGATGTCATCAATATCTCTGCGACCACTTCGAGCCTGACTAAGGGCGAAACACTCAAAGATACCGCGCGCAATCTGGAGGCGTTGCGTGCCGACATTCTCGTATTGCGTCACAGCTCCGCCGGCGCGCCGCAATTCCTGGCGAATCGGTTGAAGGCCAGTGTGATCAATGCCGGCGACGGCGCGCACGAGCATCCGACCCAGGCGCTGTTAGATCTTTACACGATTCGCCAGAAGCGGGGAAACATCACGGGGCTACGCGTCGCGATTGTGGGCGACATTCTGTTCAGTCGCGTTGCGCGGTCGAATATCTTTGGTCTGCTTAAACTCGGCGCTCGTGTCACGCTGGTCGGCCCGAGCACGCTGGTTCCGCGCGAATTTGAAAAGCTCGGAGTGGAGATTTCGCACAAGATTGAGGATGCGTTGCGACAGGCCGATGTGGTGAACCTGTTGCGCATCCAGCACGAACGCCAGCGCAGAGAATATTTTCCGGGAATCGGCGAGTACATTCGCTTGTTCGGCCTTACCAAGGAGCGCGCCAAACTTTTGAAACCGGATTGTCTGATCATGCATCCTGGCCCGATCAACCGAGGTGTGGAGATCGACAGTGATGTCGCAGACGGCGTGCACAGTGTCATTCTCGACCAGGTGACGAACGGTCTCGCCGTGCGCATGGCGGTCCTCTATCTATGCGGAGGAATTGCGGCGTGAGCACAACGATTATCCGCAACGGCCGCGTCATCGATCCCGCCAACAAACGGGACGAAATCGCCAACGTTTTGATTGTCGACGGAAAAATTGCGCCGCAATCCGCAATTTGCAGTCCCCAATCCGAAATTGAAGAGATTGACGCCAGTGGTTTGATCGTGGCGCCCGGTTTGATCGACATACATGTCCATTTGCGGGAGCCCGGATTCAGTCACAAGGAAACGATCGAA
>QHRI01000109.1 GCA_003221375.1 Verrucomicrobiota bacterium | reverse complement strand
CCAGAATCGGAGAACTCTGGGTTCAACTGGATGAGACCGGCGCACAGCTTCAAAACGCGAAGCCAACCGGCAAAGGCAGTGAGGAGATCGATCGGTTGATGAGAGAAAACGACCTACTGCGAAACATCGTTGTGCGCGAACGTCAGGAGGAAGTGCGTCGGGACGAAGCAAGAAAGTTGATGCTGGCAGAGTTAGACAGGTTAAAAATCAAATCCGAAGCGTTGAATCGTGAGATCGAATTCCTCGCCCAGCCGGTCACAAAATTAAGTAGCGAAGAACTCAGTCTTCTCCGTCAGCCTGTTGTCTCAGTTTCGGATCAGAGCCGCGGCGCATTGACCGCGAGTTTTATTTTTGCGAAAAAATCCGCCGGAGATTCAGTCGATGGCGAAGCGCCAGGGAACAACTCTGGCGGGTTGAAAGCAGATATACACGACCACCCGCAGAGTGTTGCGCACTCGGCGAAGGAAAACCTTATCGGGGCGAGTCCCGGACAAGAGAAAGCTATGACGGGAAATCCCGACCCGGGATCCGAATAACGTTTTGCGGTGGTTGACCGCACAGCCTAACGGCGAATTGTTCGACAAACTCTAAGCAAGCTGGCCGCAAAAATCTTCATGCGCGTCTCCGTGCAAAACCAGATCTGTGCCGGCCTCAATCGGCAACTTACCGGTCGCGTCGCAATTTATTGAATTAAGAATTCCACCTGCCAAGGAAGGAAAACGAAGCTTGGTCTGATTCGATTTTCGCCACGCAAGGTGCCGATCTCGGTCCGGTGTCCGATCCGTAGCGAACGGCCCTTCGCTATCGTGTCCGTCCAGCCAGCGATTGATTCTGTAACGGCGAGGTGTGAACGTCGAACCGTCGCATGAAACCATTTCTTAGCGCCAACTGGCGTTATCTGGCGATGCTGAATTACGTCGTCGATCCTGCTCTGGTTAAGCCGCTCGTCCCAGCCGGTACCGAGATCGATTGTGAAAACGGCGAAACGTTCGTCAGCGTTGTCGGATTTTTGTTTCTCGATACCCGTCTTCTCGGTCTTCCGATCCCGCTGCATCGCGATTTCGAGGAAGTGAACCTGCGCTTTTATGTAAGGAGAAAATCGGCTGATACCCCACGGCGCGGAGTCGTTTTTGTCCGCGAGCTGGTGCCGCGCCGCGCAATTGCTTTTGTTGCTCGTGCATTTTACGGAGAGCGCTATGTCGCCCTCCCCATGAAGCACAACATAGAGCATGTCGATGGCACGTTGAGCGTCGAATATAGCTGGCGGCGCCGGAAGAAATGGGAATTTCTCAAGATGAGCGCATCCGGCGAACCGCAATCAATTCCCGCTGGATCACACGCTGAATTTATCACGGAACATTATTGGGGATACACGTGTCTGCGCGATGGCTGCAGCGAATACCGTGCGGAACATCCGTGCTGGAAAATCTGGAATGCAGCCAGATTTGAATTTAGTGCTGACGTGACGCCTCTTTACGGTGAACAATTCGCTGAAACGCTGAGTCAGCCTCCGCGCTCAGCCTTCATTGCGGACGGCTCCCGAATTACCATCCAAAAGCGCGAGATATTGTTATCTCGATAGCAGTTGTCTCAACACATACGGCAAAATCCCGCCGTGCCGATAGTAATCGATCTCGATTGGCGTATCGATCCGAACCTTCACAGGCATGGAGCGCTTCTGCTGACTTTCCCCTTCGATCTCGAGTCTTACGGTTTCTCCGGGCTTGATTTTTTCCGACAGGCCAATGATCGAAAAGACCTCGGAGCCGTCCAGCCCGAGTGATTGGGCTGTTGTTCCATCGGGAAATTGCAACGGCAACACGCCCATTCCGACAAGATTGGACCGATGAATCCGCTCGAAGCTTGCTGCGACAACGGCCTTCACGCCTAACAAACGCGTCCCCTTCGCAGCCCAGTCTCGCGACGAACCGGTGCCGTACTCATGCCCGGCGAGGATAACAAGCGGCGTGTGCGTCTCGGCATATTTCATCGCTGCGTCGAAGATCGACATTTCTTCACCTTTGCCGTTCGCAAAGCATCTGGTCACGCCGCCTTCAGTTCCCGGCACCATCAAATTCTTGATCCGTACGTTGGCGAACGTCCCACGCGTCATCACCAGATCGTTGCCGCGCCGGCTGCCGTAGCTATTGAAATCTCGCGGCTGAATTCCACGCGACATCAAATACCGTCCAGCAGGTGAACTCTCCTTAATTGCTCCCGCAGGAGAAATGTGATCGGTCGTTACTGTGTCACCGAAAATGCCAAGCGCGCGAGCACCTCGAATCTCTTCAATGTGGCCGGGCTCCATCGAGAAATTCCCGAAGAACGGCGGCTCGTGAATGTAATCGCTTTTTTCATCCCACTGGTAAATGTCACCGGTGCTCGAAGGAATGTCGTTCCACTTCGGATTTTGATCTGCAAAATCGCGATAGAGTTTGCGGAAGGTGTCCGGCGTAAGCGCCGTTTGCATCGCGTCCCGGATTTCACTCGGCCTGCGAGCGCAAACGCGACCACGAGCGGCGGCGACATCAGAAAGTTTGCCTTGATATGCTGATGAACGCGCGCTTCAAAGTTGCGATTACCGGAAAGGACCGAGGCGGCTACAAGATCGTATTTGTGGATCGCCTTTTCGATGTTCGGGTGCAACGGCCCGGAGTTGCCGATGCAGGTTGTACAACCGTACCCGACGAGGTTGAATCCGAGCTGGTCAAGGTATTCCTGCAGACCCGTCTTGTGAAGGTAATCGGAAACAACACGCGAGCCCGGCGCCAG
>QHRI01000108.1 GCA_003221375.1 Verrucomicrobiota bacterium | reverse complement strand
ACAGGTAGCGGTGATGTGGGCGATGCAAAATGGATACCTCGATTCCGTGCCAGTCGACCGCGTCAAGGAGTACCAAATTAAGGTGCAGGATTGGCTGCAAACGCGGAAAACAGGATTGCTGGCAACGATTCGCGAGAAAAAGGAAGTAGACAAAGACCTCGAGTCGCAATTGAAAGCAGCGCTCGATGAATTCAAAACGACCTGGCGATGATTTGTTTGAAGCAGTTCGATCAAATCATGACCATCCAGCGTAAGATCGCTAATGTAGAAGGCGCGATCCATCTGGTTCGAGGCCAGCGAGTGATGCTCGATTCCGATCTGGCGGCCATTTACGGCGTCACTACAAAAAGACTTAATGAGCAACTGCGCCGAAATCGTTCGCGTTTTCCCAGCGACTTCGCGTTTCAGCTTACAGCTGAGGAGCTCACGAACTTGAGGTCGCAAATTGCGACCTCAAGTTTTCATGGAGGGCGCCGGTATCGCCCCTGGGTTTTCAGTGAGCACGGAGCTCTTATGCTCGCGAGCGTTCTAAATAGCGAGATCGCTGTGCAGGCAAGTGTACGGGTTGTGCGGGCCTTCGTCAGGCTGCGGGAAATGGTTGCGGCAAACACGCAGCTTGCTGCGAAGCTCGAGGAACTGGAGCGGCGTTTCGATTCTCATGATCAAGCGGTTGCCAATCTTTTTGCTGCACTGAAACAGTTACTTGAGCCGTCCGAACCGACGAAAAGACGAGAAATCGGTTTTCATGTTCGGGAAAGCGCGGCGCGTTATCGCGCGAAACAAAGGTCCAGAATTAAAAATCGAAGTTCGAGAATTTCCTAGATGGCCAACACGCAGGACATACGGCGGCGGATCAAATCAATCCGCAACACCTCTCAGATCACCAAAGCAATGCAAATGGTGGCCGCGTCCAAGATGCGCAAAGCGCAGCAGCATGCGCTGGCGGGACGGCCTTACGCTGCTTTGATGAATAAAGTTCTCGTTTCTTTGCAAAAGCGGACGGATCCGAGATTGCATCCGCTTCTCGCTGTCCGCCCTCTTAAGAAAGAGTTGGTCTTAATTATCAGCACAGACAAGGGACTCTGCGGAGCGTTAAACACGAATTTGTTTCGGGAAGCGGCCAATTTCGATTCGGCCAAAACAGCGTTCGTGGTGACGGGAAAAAAGGCGCGACAATTCATCGCACGAACAAAGCGTGACCTATTGGCGGATTTTGAATTGAAAGACTCGCCGAGCTTCGTTGAAGGAAAGCCAATCTCGAAGTTTTGTATGGAAAAATTTCTGAGGCGCGAGGTCGATAAAGTCTCGGTGCTCTACACGCATTTTATCAACACGATCAACCAACGCACGGTTGTGCAGACCCTGCTGCCGATCAGTAGTTTTGATTTGCCAAAGACAGGAACTGCCCAAGATGAAAGCGAAAGTGTCGATCCAATGATTGGCTACGTATTCGAGCCGAACGCTGAGGTCGTTCTTGATTCGATGCTCCCGTATTATGTCTCCTACCAGGTGTTTCAGATGATCCTGGACGCGCGCGCATCCGAGCACAGCGCGCGAATGGTGGCGATGAAGAACGCCACCGATAACGCGAATCAATTTATCAAAGACCTTACTTTGGAATATAACAAGATGCGTCAGGCCAGCATCACAACCGAGCTGCTCGAGATTGCTACAGCGCAAATGGCGCTCAGTGGTTAGTCAAGATTTATGAATAAAGGAAACATAGTTCAAGTCATCGGTCCCGTGGTGGACGTTGAATTTCCAAACGAAAAAAAGTTGCCGAAAATCTACAACGCCCTCGAGATTGAGTACGAAGTGAACGGCAACCCGACAAAGTTGACGCTCGAAGTGCAACAGCATCTTGGCGAAAGCTGGGTCCGCTCCATCGCAATGTCTTCGACCGAAGGATTGAAGCGCGGAATGAGCGTAACCGATACTGGCAGTCCGATCAGTGTACCGGTTGGCGAGGCAGTGCTTGGCCGGCTTTTCAATGTCACTGGCGACGCGATTGATAACCGCGGCCCGGTGAATTACACCAAACGTTACCCCATCCATCGGCCGGCGCCGTCGCTCACGGAGCAAGACACAACGGCTAAGATTTTGGAAACGGGGATCAAGGTCATTGATCTGGTTTGTCCATTCACAAAGGGCGGCAAAGTCGGGGCGTTTGGTGGCGCCGGCGTCGGCAAGACTGTTGTCATTCAGGAGTTGATCAACAACATCGCCATGAAACACGGCGGCGTTTCCATCTTTGCCGGGGTAGGGGAACGGAGCCGGGAAGGCAACGATCTTTACAAGGAAATGAGCGAGGCAGGCGTGATCGATCAAAAAGACTTGTCGAAGTCCAAAGTGGGGATGGTTTTCGGCCAGATGAACGAACCACCTGGCGCGCGTCTGCGCGTTGCTCTTTCTGCGCTTGCGATGACCGAATATTTTCGCGACGAACGCAATCAGGACGTGCTTCTTTT
>QHRI01000107.1 GCA_003221375.1 Verrucomicrobiota bacterium | reverse complement strand
CATCTCGGATTTTTTGCCGATGGTCAGGCGCATGTGGTTTGGGAGCGCCGGGAATAGTCGGCCCACATGAATATTTCTTTCCTTCATCGCTTTGATAATCGGCACGACCGGGCGTTTGCAATCGAACATGATGAAGTTCGCTTGTGACGGGATTTGTTTGTAGCCCATCTTGTCGAGCTCGGAGATCACGAATGTTTTGGCTTCACGGTTCAAACGCTGACCATTCGGGACATGATCTGGATCGTCCAAGCTCGCCGTCGCTGCAGCCAGAGCCATGCAGTTGACGCTGTCCCACATTTGGTTCCGGCGCATCCGCTCAACTGTTTCCTTCTGTGCAACACAATAACCGCAGCGCAATCCCGCCATGCCATAGATCTTTGAAAACGTGCGCGAGACGATCAGGTTCGGACGCTCTTCCACGAGCGGAATCACACTCTCGTAGTCAGGACTGTCCGCGTAGTGGAAGTACGCTTCGTCTACAAGAATCATTGTGTCAGGCGTAGTCTTTACGATGAACTCGTGCAGCTCATCTTTTGGCGTGATGCTCGCGGTAGGGTTGTTCGGGTTGCAAATGTAAATCAAACCGCCTTTCGCAGCGGTGAGCATTTTAGGCAGATCATGCCCAAAGCTGCTAGTCAACGGTACCTTTACGACTTCGGCGCCATTGGCGCTGGCCCCGTTAAGGATTCCTTCAAAAGTCGGATCCGCGGCGACGAGCTTTCCGTTCTGAGGTCCGGTAAACGTTTCAGCGCAGAGTTTGAGAATCTCGCCGGAGCCGTCACCCAGGAGGATTTGATCGTGACTGACGCCATTCAACTTCGCCAGCTTATCAAGAAGCAAGTTGTTGTGTTCATCCGGATAGCGGCACGCGAGGCCAAAGGAATCCGTCATCGCCTGCAAGGCTTTTGATGAAGGTCCATAGGGGTTTTCATTCGCGCTCAAACGGACGATGCCTCCTTCTGATAAAGGCGTGGTAATAGCCTGAGTCGGCTTTCCGAAGGACAGTGACGGCCTAACGACTACTGCTGCCGCACCGGCCCCTAGCAACTGAGCAAATCTTCGACGAGAAACAGACATTGTATTCATTTTTGAACCCTCCCCGTGTGATTGTTAGGCTGATCCGAGCCAAATGCCAGATCGAATTGCGCCAATCGCATTCTTGCTGATCGCCTTCGCCGCGTTGGCAATCCACGGATGCACGAAATCGCGCGAAAAGGAGCAAGCTCGGCAGGTCGCTACGCGAGTGCGAACTGAATTTCTGCACGCCTGGAATAATTACGAGCGCTACGCGTGGGGCCACGATGCGTTGCGGCCTTTAAGCAAGACACCGCGCGATTGGTATGGGCAGTCGCTTTTAATGACTCCAGTAGACGCACTCGACACCCTCATCCTGATGCATCTTGGTGCCGAGGCTGAAAAGGCGCGGTCGCTGATCGTCAGTGATCTCTCGTTCGATCGCGACCTTTACGTCAAAAACTTTGAAGTTACGATGCGACTACTCGGCGGACTTCTCTCCGGCTATCAACTGACCGGCGACGAACGTCTCCTCAGCCTGGCCGAAGATTTGGGCAACCGGTTGCTTCCAGTTTTCGATTCACCGACGGGGCTCCCTTATGTTTACGTCAATCTTCGCACTGGCCAGACACGCGGCCCGGTAACCAATCCGGCAGAAACCGGCACGCTGCTGTTGGAATTTGGAACTCTGAGTAAATTAACGGGCAAACCCGTTTTCTATGAGAACGCGAAACGTGCTTTAGTCGAGACGTTCAGGCGACGCTCGCCACTCGGCCTGGTTGGAGAAAGCATCAATGTCGAGACAGGCGAATGGACAAGTACCGACAGTCACATCGGTGGCGGCATTGACTCGTACTACGAATACCTCTGGAAATGCTGGCTTCTGTTCGGCGACAAAGATTGTCATGACATGTGGGAGGCGAGTATTCCCACCGTTAACAAATATCTTGCCGAGGAAATCCGCGGCGAACTCTGGTACGGCCACGCCGATATGCACACAGGCAAGCGGACCAAGACAGAATACGGTGCGCTCGACGCATTCTTCCCTGGATTGCTCGCACTTTCCGGCGATCTGGAGCACGCGCGTCGCCAGCAAGCTTCATCCTTCAAGATGTGGAACCTGCACGACATCGAGCCCGAAACTCTCGATTACAAAACGATGCGAGTCGTTTCTGGAACTTATCATCTGCGCCCAGAGATCGTGGAGTCCACTTATTATCTGTATCACTTCACCCGCGACCCCGAATATCGGCGCATGGGCGAGAAAATGTTCGATGACTTTGTTAAATATTGTCGCTCCGAGGCTGGCTACGCCGCGCTGGCCGACGTGACCACCAAACAACAGCTCGATGAAATGGAGAGCTTCGTCCTGGCGGAGACTTTCAAATACTTCTATTTGCTCTTCGCGCCGCCTGAAACCTTGCAATTCGATAAAGTTATCTTTAATACCGAAGCGCATCCGCTAAAACGAACGTGGTGAAACGTCCGATTTTCATATGATCCTTGAGTGGCTAAAACAGCAAAGGCGACGTCGCCTGCGATCGCGGCCATTTCGAAAAGAATGGCTGACATTGATTCAGCGTCACGTCGTATTTTTTCACAAACTGTCCGCGGGCGACCGCGCGGAATTACTTGGTCACATTCAAGTGTTCCTTGCTGAAAAACGTTTCGAGGGATGTGGCGGCTTCGAGATCACGGATGAGGTCCGCGTAACCATTGCGGCGCAAGCTTGTCTCCTATTGTTACATCGCAGGACGGACTATTTTCCACATCTGCTGACGATCCTGGTTTATCCATTGACATACATGGTGCAGGAAGATCACCGGATTGGTGAGCATGTCTGGGAAGAAGGAACCGTGGGTCGGCTTGGCGAGACCGGCCGAAGGATGGGATCGCTGGTCCTATCCTGGGGAGCCGTCAAACATGGCGCGGCTGATCCCTCCGATGGGAAGAACGTTGTTCTTCATGAATTTGCTCACCAACTGGATTACGAAAATCACGCCGCGGACGGAGTGCCCGGATTGGCGACGCGCGAGCAGCAATCGGCATGGAGCGAAGTTATGAGAACCGAGTTTGCATCGCTGCGTGCGGCCGATGAAAGCGGGGTACCAACGCTGCTCGATACCTACGGAGCCACTGATCCCGTTGAGTTTTTCGCCGTATCGGTCGAGGCATTCTTTGAGCAGCCACGTGCGCTGAGCGCGCGTCATCCAAAACTATACGGAGAATTGCAAAAATATTTTCGACAGGACCCTGTCAAATATTCTGCTGAACAAGTGGATGGGAACATAGGCTTGTAGCCTGCACACCCAGCGAGTTTGAAACCGTTGGCTCAGATTTTCAGCGG
>QHRI01000106.1 GCA_003221375.1 Verrucomicrobiota bacterium | reverse complement strand
TTACCCAATTCGCCGGAAGTTTATATGGCTATTGGCGCCATTCAGCGCCGCCAGGGGAAATGGAAAGAATCCACTGCGAATCTGGAGAAGGCCGCGTCCCTCAGTCCAAAGGATGCGTGGGTGCTGCAAAATCTTGCTGACAATTATTACGCCACCAGAAATTTTGAAGCCGCAGACAAGATTTTCGACCGTGCGATTGAAGCTGCGCCCAAGTCACTCGGACCTCGCGTGGAGAAGGCAAAGCTTGCGGTGGATTGGAAGGGAGATCTCAGTGTGATGGAGAAACAGCTGGCTGAAATGTCGACAGGCGTCGATCCAGACGGGCTCGTCACATTCGCGCGTATGCAGCTTTTGCTGCTGCAACAAAGATTCTCCGAGGCGCTCGCGGTTGTAAACCAGTTGCCGCAAGATGCCTCTCACTTTGACAAGCCAAGAGAACTTTTCGAGGGCGCGATCTATACCTTTTTGAACGACAAGGAAAAGGCGGTCTCTGCTTTCGAACGCGCTCGGCCCATTGCGGAAAAAGCCGTGCGCGAAAGCCCGGATGACGCCTCCCGGCATGTAACTCTTGGCTTAATTCTGGCCGGGCTTGGTCAGAAAGAGATGGCCATCGCTGAAGGACGACATGCCGTCGAACTGTTGCCTGAATCTCGAGACGCCTTCGACGGGCCAAAGATGACCGTGGCGCTCGCTCAGATCTACACCTGGACGGGCGAAAGCGACGAAGCCTTTCAGCTTCTTGACCACTCGTTAAGTACGCCAAATGGAATCACAGTTTCCTTCCTACGGCTCGACCCGATTTGGGAACCACTGCGAAGCGATCCGCGCTTTCAGGCTTTGATCGATAGACACGAAGGCGAAAGCTTGGCGCGGCTTTAATTTTCGCTATCCGCGACAGCATCGTTGGGAACCGAACGGCGCCGTTCATTTTCGTGTCTATTTCTTCGTCGTTGAATATAATGCCGCGCAATCCAAATCTCCTGTCATGAACAGCGACTTCTTTGAGGAAGTGAAACGGCGCAAAGTTTATCGCGTCGCTGCGGCTTACATTATCGCGGCTGGGGGAGTCATACAGCTGGCCTCCGCTACGTTTCCGGCGTGGGAACTGCCCAACTGGGCGCTGCGTTTGGTGATCGCCCTGTTGCTCCTGGGCTTTCCGATTGCGCTGGTCCTTGCCTGGGCGTACGACATCACTTCGCAGGGCGTCCGCGCAACACCCACGCCGGCAGTACCAGGGTCGCATCGTCGCCGGAACATCATCATGCTTGTGGCAACAGGCGTAATCATTTCTGCAGCCGCAGGCTTCTTTCTCCTGCCCCGCGTTTCAGCGCACAAGGTCGACAAGTCAATTGCGGTTTTGCCGTTCGAGAATTTTAGCGACGACAAGGATAACGCCTATTTTGGAGACGGCATTCAGGACGATCTGCTCACGAATTTGGCGAAAATTAGGGATTTGAAAGTGATTTCACGCACGTCGGTGATGTCATATCGAGGGAAAGCATCAAACCTTCGTGAGATTGGAAAAGCGCTGGGTGTAGGTACTATTCTTGAAGGTAGTGTCCGCCGCATTGGCAATCGTGTCCGCGTCAATGTGCAATTGATCAACGCAGAGAACGATGAGCACATCTGGGCTGAGGATTACGATCGTGAACTGACAGACGTATTCGCAATTCAAACTGATCTCGCTCAAAAAATTGCAAGCGAGCTTCAAGCCAAATTGTCGCCAGGCGAAAAGACACAGATGCAGCGTAAGCCCACAGAAAACGGCGAAGCCTATCTGGCCTTTGTCCAGGCCCACAATCTTTCCTGCGCGGTCGAAGATCTGGGTAAACTGAAACAGAGCGAGCAGCTTTACGAGCGCGCCATTGAACTTGACCCAAACTTTGCCCTTGCTATTGCCCGCTACTCGCAGTTGCAAAGCTGGATCGTTCACACGTTTGAACGGACGCCGGAACGTCGGGAAAAAGCGCAAAGCCTGGCCGAGCGAGCCCTGCAATTGCAGCCTGATCTGCCGGAAGCGCACTTGGCTCGCGGATACTCTTATTACTGGGGCGACAACAATTATGACGCGGCACTGAAAGAATTCGAAATCGCGCAAACCGGTTTGCCTAACGAATCGGAAGTTTACCTCGCCTTGGGCGCCATCCAGCGCCGTCAGGGGAAATGGACCGAATCAACTGCCAATCTCGAAAAGGCAGTGAGTCTCAATCCCAAAGACATCTGGGCGCTGCAAAATCTCGCCATCAACTACCAAATGCTCCGCGATTTTGACAAGGCCGACAAGACCATTGATCGCGCGCTGGCATTGGATCCGACCGCAGCAGGCCCTTTGGAGGTGAAATCGAAGTTGGCGATTCTCGGGAAAGGTGACTTCGGAGTCGCTGAGAAGGCGTTTGAGGCATTGAAATCCGTTCCACTAACCGACGACCTAAAGCTCAAGATTAACGGCTCGCGAACTGAGGTATTTCTCCTTGAACGCAAATACCAAGAAGGATTGCAGCAAGCTGAGAGCTTGCAGGACGACCAAGTCGCCGCATTTCCAGGAGGTTTGTGGGCGAAGTATTATTATATCGGCTTTGCTCGGAAGGCGCTGCACGACGAGCCAGGAGCGAAAGCCGCCTTCGAAAAAGCGAAAAGCGCTGCCGAGGAATGGGCAAGACGGAGTCCCGACTCCGAGGATGCCCACATTCAGCTGGCCAAGGTGCTTGCGTACCTTGGCGAAAAAGACGCCGCACTGGCCGAGGCGCAACGCGCGACGGAATTGCGTCCCGCGAGCAAGGACGCGTTTGGAGGGCCTGAAATTACCGAGGGCGTGGCCCAAGTTCACGCAATTCTGGGAGACAAAGATCAGTCGATCGAAATCTTGCAGGGATTGTTAAGCCAGCCGGGTGCAGTTACCGCGCAGAGCCTGAAAATAAATCCGGTTTGGGATTCATTGCGTAGCGATCCGCGTTTTCAGGCGCTGGTGCAGAAATACGTTGATAAAAGTTAACTCGGAACAGGATTCATAATTCTGCATAGAGCGTCCAGTACATGCGCCTCACGCGACTCCTGCGTTTTAGAAATGCGTTTTTTTGTCTCGTCCTCACGGCGACCGCGCAGGCTGACTGGGCGATTGTCTCGAACGAATCCGAGCCGGGACGCAGCGGCGTAGTGCACAGACACGTCGTCCTCGAAAACAGCGCTAGCAGCGAACGCGTCGCTGCAGATCTTGCAATTTTTTCTACAAAATCCTGCACGTTGCGCGTTCTTCAAAATGAGAGCGGCACAGACAGTCTTGCCGAAATGATGAGAGGTGAAAAGTGCCTGGCTGGAGTAAATGGCGGCTATTTCAATGAAAAGTTTACTCCAATCGGTTTGCGAATGGCGAACGGGCAAATGATCGTGCCGCTACAGCGGGCGCGGCTAATTACGGGCGTGCTTCTGGCTTCACCGCGCGGAGTGCAAATCCTGCGCTCTCGTGAATTTTCTCGCCGCGCGGGGGTAACCGCAGCAATCCAATGTGGCCCGTTTCTTGTTGATCGAAGCCAGCCCATTGGCGGTTTGAACGATTCGCGTCCGGCCCGGCGGACTTTTGCGGCGACCACAACCGGTAATCGCGCGTTGGCCGGCGTTTGCTCAGACGTCTTGCTCGCAGAATTATCGAGGATCCTTGCGATTGGTTCGCTCGAGAAAACGGCAGCGCATTTTCAATTCCGGAGCAGAAACCCGTGCGCGATTTTGTGGCGATTGTGCCAAAGTAGTTTACGCCGTTATTCCGAGCGCAGTCGAGGAATCCCGTTGCGTTACCTTTAAGCTTCCAAGACGGGATCCTTCGACTCCGCTTCGCTCTGCTCAGGATGACGGATATTGCAAACCGCGTAATCTAAATTCACATGCGTACCTTTGGCGGCTTTAGATCCGATGATAGGTTCTTTTACGGCGAGATTCGCGGCGACGAAGTGCAGGTCCTGAGAAATCCGTTCTGGAACGACATCAAACGGACCGGTGAGTCTGTTCGCCTAACGAATGTCGTTATCGACCTTCCCGTGGCGCCATCGAAATTGATCGCAGTCGGTTTGAATTACGCAGACCACATCGCGGAAATGAAGCGGACCACTTTGGGTACGCCCTTGATCTGGTTCAAGTCACCAGCCTCATTATTGCCACACGATGGCACGATTGAAATTGCGTTTCCCGATCATCAAACTGATTTCGAAGTGGAATTGGCTGTCGTCATTGGCAAGACCGCAAAAAATGTTCCGGCAGAGCGATCACTGGATTTTGTGTTCGGCTACACAATTGGTCTCGATATTAGCGATCGGGATTTACAAAAAACCGAGAAGCAATTTGGTCGTTGCAAATCATTTGATACCTACACGCCGATCGGGCCGTTCGTTTATGCGGATGTCGACGTGAACGACGTATCGCTCGAGCTGCGCCAGAATGGGGAACTGCGCCAGAGCGCACGCACTAGCCGAATGATTTACCCGGTTGCGCAGGTTGTTTCCTTCGCCAGTCAATCGCTCACTCTCCTGCCGGGCGACGTCATCTTAACTGGAACGCCGGCCGGAGTCGGCCCCATTCATGCCGGGGACAAACTCGAAGCCACAATCGATGGTTGGCCAAGTCTGCGAAACAGCGTCGCGATCGCGCATGACGCTGGAGTGACACGTCCAATTGACTCTGCCCAACGAATAATGTGAAAGACTTGCCTTATATCCTGCCTCTGATGATATTGGAAGCAGGGCACACTCTCTCGGGGAGCAAAAAAGTGAAAAGTTTTGCTGGACTCACCAGTCGTGATTTTGCGATAAAGGCACTCCTGTACCGCGATCGTTCCATCAAATTCCTGATTTAACAAAACTATGAAAACACCATTCATCGTCTCTGTCTGCTTAATAGCGCTTGTACTAACATCGGTGGCCCAATCTCCTCCGCCTGCGCAAAATCCACCCGCAGCTGCCGGCATGAGTCCTGGAGCGCAAGCGCCGACAAATCCCGCGGCCCCCATGCAAT
>QHRI01000144.1 GCA_003221375.1 Verrucomicrobiota bacterium | reverse complement strand
CATAGGCATGAATCGAGATCGCGGAAATGTGCAGCTCACCTCGAACTGCGCGTTCATTCAATGTTTGGATGTCTTCCAGTCGATGCTCGAACCGATACCCGCGCAGATCGATCTTATTTTCCGCCATGGCATAAAACATGAATGCGTCATCCGGATCGGGTGAATGACCCAGTGTAAAGATGTCAGCGGTATGGCTTGTCATTTGGTGTGATTCCTTGGTCTTCGTCGCTTCCGCACGGAAACCTATGAATGCCGCACTGTAGGGCAAGCGCATCGCTTGCCAGGCGCTGACTTGAATTGAAAAAGGCGCGCGGGTAGGCAGGCGGAGCGCCCGCCCTACAACGTTCTTTGACGCAGCTTGGTAGGTATAGAAATCTCACAATGTGGCTCATTGATAAAGCGATGCGAGGACGCGTCGCACTCCGAATGCTTTCACGAAGAGTAGGGCGCTATCGATGGATTTCGCACGCACCTGCTTTGGAGTGCGATGAGTCCTCGCATCGCTTTCATTTCATATACAGCTCCAAAAATCGACGCGGAAGAAACGACCTGTGCGAAGCGCCGTTTAGTCTGTACGGCAAACGTTAGTCGCGCTTCGCACAGCGAAGCGGCTACAGTAAAAACAAAACAGCCCCGAATTTCTTCGGGGCTGTTTGTAACTTTTTTAGAAACGTCCGGTAGACAATCTTATCGGTTCTCGACTACTCGGGGCGTCGGCCTGATCATTTCAAGCTGCGCGCTGACTTTCTGAATTTGGTCAGCCTGTTGCTTAAGGCCTGCGGTCAGGGTCTTAATCTGCGCCTCCTGCAAGGCGATCGTTGCCGCTTGTCTTTCGGTCGTGGCCTTCAACTCCTGCACGACTTGACGCTGTTTGAGCGCCTCTTTCATCGAGAGAGGCGAACCAGCGGGTGCGGTGCCGAGTTTGCCGTCCGAGCCGCACAAAACCGGGTCCCCGGCACCTGAACTCTGGCCAAAGATGCCGCCTATAAAGCAGCCTGTGTCTTGCGTGTCGCCGATGCGAATCGTGTTGTCTTCGTTCGCGGGCCCGGTGACGCCAAAGCCAATATAAATATTAAAGTCGCCTCGGCACCGACGGCGTTGTTTGAATTGCTGACCTGCCCGTCTTGGCCGAAGAGCGCCGCAGTGCCGACTGCTGTGTTAAAGCTATTGTCGTCGCCTGAGCCACTCGCAAGGGCAACATCGCCGACGGCAGTATTGGCTGAGCCTGTGGTGTTATTGAACATCGCGCTTTCGCCAACCGCGTTGTTGCTTGATTCAACCGTATTCTCAAGCATCGCATTAGCGCCGACGGCACAGTTGAATACTCCCAAGCCAAGGCTGGAGTCGGGGTCGCCCGTGTTGAAGATCAGGGCAAATGCTCCAACGGCCGTATTGTTCGGGGCCACGTTGAGTAACAGCGCTCCGGTACCACAAGCCGTATTTTCAGGGGCGTTGCTAACCAGGAGCGACGCAGAGCCAACAGCTGTATTGAAGTCGGCGTCGGTATTGCTCAAGAGTGCATCGAAGCCAAATGCCGAATTGTGTATACCGCCGCTGGTGATACTTAAGAGGGAATTTATCCCATCCCGTGTGTTGCTTATGGGAGGATTACCTGGATCTGGTGAGTCTGGTTGAGGGACCGCCTGGGTTTGCGGCGAAAACGCAAAGCACACCAGCATTAGCGGGATGAGAAGGAACCCGCGCCGGAACGGCAGCGAGCGAGCCGAATCTCGTCCGCATGAAACTAACGTTTTGAGTTGATTGAGTGGATACATGGATTTTTGTGTGTTCTTTCTCTCCCGGTGTTTCGTTTGTTTTTGTGATTATCAGGATCCTGGACAGACAAAGAACCTACCGGGTAAAATCCTTCGTCTGTTTCGGAGCCAGGGGCGCGTGATACCAAATTCCGCCTTTTGGTGTCAATACCTTTTTTTAAAACTTTTTTTTATAAAAGGGAATTTGGCCACTAAACACCCGGCTTCGCCCGGCTATGGCGCGGCGGCATGAAAAGACGGGGAAACTTCATCTGACGCTTGTCCTGTACGATTGGTTTTCTTTCGTCTGTTTCGTGCGTTTCGTATGCTCTGTCGGTCGCCACACGCCCAGAGGCTGGCGAGCCGGGCGAAGGAGTGCATCAGATCAATCTGGTAACCATTGTCCCGAGCGCGCTCCAACCACGCAAAGATTTCGCACGCGAAGCACTGCAGGAGCTTGTCGATTCAATTCGACAGCACGGCATCATTCAACCGCTGATTGTCCGCGAGCTCGCCGCAGCGAGTCCGTCCGGTAGCGGAGCGGGTGCTCGCTTTGAATTGATCGCAGGCGAACGCCGTTGGCGAGCGGCGCAGGAGATTGGTCTCACCCAAGTGCCTGTGATAATTCGAAGCGCCAATGACTTGGAAGTCCTCGAATTATCGTTAATCGAAAACCTGCAACGCGCCGACCTAAACCCAATCGAAGAGGCACAAGGTTACGCCAGGTTAGCGAATGAATTTGGAATGCGGCAGGAAGACATTGCGCTCAAAGTAGGGCGCAGCCGAGCGGCGGTGGCCAACGCGCTGCGGCTTTTGGATCTACATCCGCAGTTGCAAGTCTGGCTGACTCAGGACTTGCTTTCCGTCGGTCACGCAAAAGTGCTCTTGGCGTTGAAACGGCCTGAGGAGCAACTCCTGATCGCGGAAACGGTTTTGCGCCGCAATGCTACTGTGCGTGGCACTGAGCGCTTGGTTGCCCGCCTGCTTGGGATCGGTCGTCGACGCAAGCCGCGGCGCGCTGGGACTGAAGCGAGTTCCACGCCAACGGCAGTGGAAGATTTGCAGAACCGCCTTCAAGAACATCTCGCCACACACGTCACCATCTGATGGAGTAGCAGAGCGTTGGAGTAATGGAGTATTGCTTGAATGAATTCATCACGCCATCGCTCCGTCACTTCATTACTCGTATTTGCTCTCATCCTGGTCGTTTCTGCGAACGGCTCACGCGGCGCTAACACAAAGATCTGGGAAGAAGTCTCGGGTGAGAAAGCTTTAGCGCATGTTCAACAATTGGTCGACCTCGGACCACGACCATCTGGATCCGAAGCGCTCGAAAAATCGCGACTTTATATTGCGGACCAACTCCACCGTTCGGGCTGGCAGGTAACACGACAGGCATTCACCGACGAGACCCCTAGAGGCAGGATCCAGTTCGTCAATTTGATTGCCCAATTTCCCGAGAAGAGGAACGCGGAGCCCCTGTTTTTATTGTGCTCGCATTACGACACGAAAATATTTGATGCCATAAAGTTCGTGGGAGCGAACGATGGCGGCTCCAGCACAGGCTTGCTTTTGGAATTGGCAAGGATAATCGGGCAGCATCCAAATCTCGCCGCGAAAATTGAGCTCGTGTTTTTCGACGGAGAAGAAGCGTACGATCGTTTTTCAGAGACGGATGGATTATACGGAAGCCGGCATTTTGCCAAACAACTGGAAGGCAGCAGCGCCAAACAATTCCGCGGTGGGATTTTGTTCGACATGGTTGGCGATCGTTCCCTCGATGTCACGCTTCCTGCGGATTCGCCTCCCGAAATGGCGCGAGATATTTTCGCGGCAGCGGAAGCACTCAAGCTGCGAAGTTATTTTACCTATCTCGATCGTGAGATGATCGACGACCACTCACCGCTGAATGCTGTTGGCATTCCAACAATCGACGTAATTGATTTTGATTACTCTTGGTGGCACACCGCTGGGGATACGATTGATAAGATTAGCGCGAAGAGTCTTCAGATCGTTGGGTCAGTCGCCTTGTATTATTTGTCGGAGATTGCGTTGAAACGTTGAAGCGGTAAGGCGCGTAAATAACAACGAGAATCTACCGCTACAACGCTTCAACGTTTTACGAATCACGAGGCCTCGCCTAATTTCTGCATTGCCTCAGGTGAGTTTTCCCGGCAATTTGATTATGAAAGGCTGTCTCAATGGAGCGCCACAAGCCTATGTCCCATGCGACGCGCAAAAATATCGGTGTAATCGGACTTGGGATTATCGGTCGCGGAGTAGCTGGAAACCTGCGCCGAAAAGGATTTCCGGTTTACGTTTGGAACCGCTCGCCGCGTTCCGTTCCGAATTTTGTCGGGTCGGCCGGCGAAGTGGCGGAAATTTGCAATTACATCCAGATATTTGTTTCCGATGATGACGCTTTGCTGCAGACCGTCGAACAACTCAGCGGAAAACTAACCCCACGCCACGTCGTCGTCGCGCATTCGACCGTCGCTCCAGATTCAATGCGCGCTGCAGGTGAAATTGTCGACCGCCGCAAAGCGCAGTTTGTCGAGGCGCCATTTACTGGGAGTAAGGTTGCGGCCGAAAAGGGGGAGCTTGTTTTTTATGTCAGCGGAAACGAAGTGGCACTACGAGAGGCACGTTCTATTCTGGAAGCCAGCAGTAAAGAGATCATCGAAATCGGATCGACAATTGGCCAGGCCAGCGCCATCAAGATCGCAACCAATATGATCACCGCGGCAAGCGTCCAGGCCACAGCTGAAGCTTTGGCACTTGTTCAAGCTTTGGGTTTGCCATTGGAAAAGTTCGTCGAGGCAATGCGCAGTAACGCGAGCCATTCTACGACTCTCGCGATGAAACTTCCCAAGATGGTCGACCGTGATTTTGAACCGCACTTTTCCGCTAAACACATGTTGAAAGACATGCAGATCGCTAATCAGATCGGTTTGTCCCACTATCTCGATCTCGGTGTGACGGCCGCAGCTCGCGACCAGTTGCTTGAGCAAATGCACTGGGGCCACGGAGATGACGATTACTCAGTGGTAGCGCGGAAATACTTACACGAAACTGCGTCAAGTGCGGGTGAAGAACTGGAACTGACCGAGGAGGACGAGCAGACGAACGCCAGCGAGCCGATCGCGAGCTTAGCCGAAGCGGAAATCCACGGTCAGCAGGGTGCGACTCCGGAGGTTTCGCCTGTGCCGGCCGGTTTGACGAGTGGTGCAGCTGCCAATGAAACAAAACGATTGCGTCCCGGTTTTCTCAAGCAGCTGCTGAGTCGGGTGTCATCCGGCAAAAAATGATACCGCATTCGGAAGCCGGACAGGAGATCTTCTTCGACCTTTCCGACCGCGCAAAATTTCGTATCTCAGGGACGGACCGTATTCGCTTTCTCAACGGGCAAATCACCAATGATCTGCGCAAGGCAAGTGAAACGTCTGCAATTGAAGCGTGCGTTCTCAATGCGAAAGGAAAAACAGATGGACACCTTTTTGTTTCCGTGTGGGGAGAATGCTTTTTCGTGGATGCGGAACCTGATCTTCAAGAAACGCTCAAAATCCGGTTGGAACGGTACGTGATCGCCGACGACGTGCACATTGAAGACATCACCGATAATTTCTCGCTCTTTCACGTTCTGCCACAACAATCCCCCTTGCCAGACTTCGGCCGGACCGTTTCTGTGCGCCGTTTCGCCGAGCCAGGATGGGATATATGGGTTGAGGCAGCTCAGCGTGATGTTCTTCTGCAACGATTATCGTCGGTATTCACCCCATGCGATTCTCACGCCGCCGAAGTCATGCGAATCGAACAGGGAATACCCCGTTGGGGGCACGAGTTGACTAACGAGATTATTCCGATCGAAGCCAATCTCGAACAACGAACTATTGATTACCAAAAGGGCTGCTACATCGGCCAGGAAGTGATCTCCCGAATGAAGATGTCCGGGCAAACGAACAAGCGATTATGCGGACTCATTTCGCTGGACGGTCTTCCGCTACAGCCGGGCCTGAAGCTTGCCACTCCCTCCAATGCGGGGAAAGAAGTAGGCTGGATCACGAGCGCCACGCGCAGCGAAAAACGAGAAATCGCCCTCGGATACGTGAAGCGCGGTTTCAACAATGTCGGCACGAAGCTCGCTGCAACGAGCCCGTCCGCTGCAAGATCGGATGTGCCGACCGCTGGAGATTCTGCGTCGAAAGAGTCACAGCTGATTCCAGTCGATGTGGTTCCGCTTCCGTTTGTCTAGCGGCAGGTTATTCGTCACTCGCCATTCGGCAATTGTGAAAGCCGCTACCCTTGCCGAGGCAATGCTTTTCGATTTCCTCATTAGCATGGAAACTCAATTAACCTGGTACGGGCACGCGGCGTTCAAAATCAGGACCGCGACGGGAAAGATTTTATTGATTGACCCCTGGGTGGTAAATCCGGCTTTCGCGGGCGGTAAGGAGGAGCTCGCCAGCCTCGATCACGTTGATCTTATTTTCCTGACGCACGGGCATACCGATCACGTCGGTAATACGGTGGAGATCGGGAAGCGCACCGGCGCGAATCTGGTTTGTCAGATTTCGCTGCTTGATGGTGAAGTAAAAGTGCAGTTCGTCCCAGCGTGGCATGGTTCATCTATTGAAAAAGGCGGAAACGCGCCGCCGGTCTATGCCGGCAATCCAACAGGATTACTCATCGTCCTCCGTGATGGGCCAACTATCTATCATACAGGCGATACAGATTTGTTTTCCGACATGGCGCTGGTCAAACGATTTCACAAGACCGACGTCATGCTGGTCTGTATCGGCGACCATTTTACAATGGGACCGGCTCGGGCGGCAGAAGCTGTGAAGCTAGTGGCTCCGAAAAGCGTAATTCCAATGCATTATGGAACGTTTCCGGTGCTGACAGGTACGCCCGAATTGTTCGAACGCGAACTGAAAAAGCGCAAAGTCAAAGCGCGGCTGCGCGTGATGCGCCCCGGAGAGATGATTGCGCTGGAAAGCAAAGTAAAAAGTTGAAAGGTTCAAGGAGTTACAAAGTTAAAAAAGGAGCCGGGCTAGAGCACAGGGAGTTCTTGAAACGTTAACTCTTCAGCTTTTTACCCTTCAACCCGATCTGAAGCCGTCAGGGCCACACAGCCGCGAAACGCCATGGGATCGAATAAGAAATCACTAATGCCAATGGGAGATAATGGGACTAGTTCGGCAGAGCAACTCTTGCCTGACGCTCTAAGCACTGCCGCAGCACGGTTCGTCGACTCTCTAAAGATCAATTCAATCTCGGAAGCAGTCCGGCGTGGACGGCCGGTGGTGATCAAGCGACGTCACGTGTATGGCGAGCAATTGACTGAGTTGGCCAACTTATATTTTCGCATAGCTGGCTTGCCGATTCGTTTCTGGACCAAAACGGAAGACTGGCAACGGTGGGAGGTGGAATGTTTCAAGATGCTCAACGGCGATCGGTTTCACGTCTCATCACACGCTCACCCGCCGGATGGTGGAAGCAGCTGGAATCGAATTCCGACGAGCACACCAGTTCTGGAGCAAAGACTTCCGCGGTTCCTGGTCTCACGGCGACGCCGGCATGGCCAACGTGATCTATGACGAAAAGAGCGATCGGGCGCGGTTAATCGACTTTGAAATTGTCCACGATAAATCTCTGCCGACGTTATCACGGCACGCCGATGATTTACTGATCTTTCTGCTGGACTTGATCGCCACTGCGTCCGCACGGCAATGGTTACCTTTTACCCTGGCGTTTCTGAATGCATACGATAATGGGCCTGTAATCGCGCAATTGTCACGCCAGTTGTCGCCACCGAGCGGCATGGCCTGGATCTGGTGGGGTGTTCGAACCAGTTTCGCCAACCCGGCGAAAATAAAACAGCGACTGGCAAAACTTCGGGATCTGACTTCCCATCTCGGGCATTACCGCGCAGTCGCTGCGGCGCGGGTCCGCCAGAGACGCCGGGCCTCAATGACTTGCCAGACGATGACTGCCGGAATGCCGAGGCCAATTTCGCGCGCTCGCCACACCAGGGAAAGGGCGAAGGCGCCGTCCCCCGAAATGCCAAGCAAACTGCCGACCAGCAGATAGCCGCCTTCCTGCACTCCCAGTCCTGCTGGAACCACGAATGCTGCCGAACGAATTGTTAACACCATGCTTTGCAAAATGAGCGCATTCAGGAACGAAGCAGGCAGGTCGAGGAACCATAGCGCCAGCCAAATTTCTCCTGAGCCAAAAACGAGGGAGGCCATGGTCCAAGCGGAGCAGCCGAATACGCCGGCCCGTCGTGCATAGAGAGAGCGGACGGTTCGGTCCAGCGTATCGCCGCCTTGCACGAGGGACTGCCAATCTGACGAACCTGCCAAACGCGAAATGATGCTAGCGAGGAAACGAAAGATTCCGAGTCGCTGCACAAAATAGAAACCAGCAAACGCAAAAAGTGCGATCACTATCCCGATCAAAGTTGGACCAACAAAGCTGTTTTTGCCGGTTGCTGCGACGAGCAGCACAAGTCCAAGCAAGGTAAATCCGGCCTGTACAAAAATGCCGAGCGTAATGTCGACGAGCACGGTGCCTGCGGCGACGGGCAGCGAGGAGCCTTTAATCGCCGCGAGACGCGCCCTCACAATGTCACCGCCAACCGCGGCAGAAGGCACCAGCGCGCTGATAGACTCGCCAATCCAGCGCATCCAAAAAAGTTGAAACAACGGCAGGCGATCAGGTCTCGGAAAGAGCACCCACCAGGCGATCGCATCAAGAAATAATGGAATGAGATGGTAGACAACGACTCCCAAAATTCCCCATTCCCCCGTGGCAAATGCATCCAGGACTTGCCGGGCACCCTGGTGAATCAAAAGAGCGGTAAATAGCGCCGCTCCTGCGAAAGCAAGTACGTAAATCGTGAGTCGAAGCTTGCCGGGCGCTCTCATTTCGAGACCAATTCGGGCGCGCGCAGCAAGGTGCGCCTACACGAGATGATTCGCCTACCTGGCCCCGAGGCGATGGACTTTATCTAGAGGATGGAATCCCGTTTTGTGCCACGCGCTCCACCGGCACAAGGACAGCCTCGTTCTCTTCGGGAAAAATGAGCGCTGTCTGCGATCGAAAACCGCCTCGATGCATGGGCCGGCCAAGCACTACGCACAAGGCGTCAGTGAGAAAATGCGCGCCTAATGCAATACGGCTGAACCCTACCAGGGCGACTAGCGATATCGCGCTGAAAATCGACAGCAGCCGCCAATGGCGCGCTTTGAGAACGGGCAAAACCAGAAGCAGCAGTTGCCCATAAAGCAGAGTGGCTCCGATGGTGTGGCCACTGGCAAAACTGTAACCAGACCAATCAACGAACGGGCCATCAAGAAAAGGGCGTTGCCTGTGAACAACAACCTTGACCCACTCGTTTAGGAGCATGCCACCGGGAACGGCGACAATTAGAGTGACGAGCGACGGCCACCATCGTTTCCATGCAAAAAACAACACTAACACGGAGACAATAATACCGATCCACTCCCCGGAGCCGAAGTCGGTGAATGCGTGCAGCACGGCAACGAATGCTGGAGTCAGCCGCTCATGGAACCATCCCGCAAGCTCGTGATCAGGTCCGGCGAGAGGGTTCGCAACGGCGAGGGCCATTGAGTTCTGGAGGAGAATAGGGGGAGTTGTCACAAAAAGGCATGCCAATTTAGTTCCGATTTAACACCTGTCAAACGGAAAAACTTTCTCGTTCCGCAACGATCACGCGAATCGCAAGCTGGGGTTGCACCAAACCTGGGTCGGTGCGAATCGCGAGGCGCACGGCTTGTTGCGTGCCCAAGCGACTCTCGACTTTCTCGAATTATTGCCTTGCCAGAATATTTTCGACCGGATACATCGGGACCAGCGGGTTCATCCGATATGTAACCGAGTCGCCTTGACCTATGAAAAACTTACGACTGTTCTTTATCAGCTTGTTGCTCATTGCCGTCACCCCGGTGATTGCGGGAACCGCGACGTACGAGGCTCAGCCTTCGCCCACACCAGCGGACGAAAATCACCGCGAGCTTTTTGATTACGAACTGAACTACACCGGCAATAGCAGTTTCTTCGACGACCACGGCAAGTTCGGTAACGGCGATTCGCTATACAATGACTTTAGCTACGCTCATCGCTTCCTCATCACAGGGAAGTGGTATTTCCGGGCAGGCGTCGAGTACGAGCGATTTGATTTCAATGGAACCAACAATGGGTTGCCTGACCATCTCCAGACTGTGCACGCCCTTTTGGCGTTTGAGTACGTGGTGCACGATCACGCCGGCGCGGGTATTGAGATCCAGCCCGGTCCTTATTTCGAAAGCAATGTCACAGGCGATTCAATCGACATTCCGTGGAAAGTGTGGGTCACGTTTCCGCTCAAGAAGGACAAAATCTTCGCCGTGATCGGCGCAGGTGGCAGCATCTATTCGAATCCCATCGTTGCCCCCGGCGGCGGTATCATCTGGCTGTTCAGCGACCACTTCCGCCTTGAGGGTGTGTTCCCAAAACCTGCCTTGGTTTACAATCCCAGCGATAATTGGGAATTTCGTATCTTCGGAAATTTGTTTTACGAGAGTTACCGCACCGATGATGTCATAACCCCCGAGAGAAAGTTGCAGGTGCATGACGCAGTCGTCCAATACAGCGAGGACAAGGCTGGGGTACAGGCGACCTACTCTGGCCTCAAGCCGTTTGAGATCACGCTTGGAGGCGGCGTCACGGTCAGGCGCGACTTTGATTTCTTCCGAGCCGAAGCAAGCGCCAAGACAAATCCTGCCCCTTTCGTCAAGTTCGAGGTTACAGCGAAATTCTAGGGAAATATTTCGTTAAGCTTTCGCGCTACCGCCTGACTACCGCGAACTTTCAGGCGGCCGGTCATATAAGCCCATGTGCCCTTGAGTTTCCCATTCGACATCGCGACCCAATCGTTGTCGCTAGTGATGAATGTGACGCTCGGATTATCGATCTTTCCCTTTCCCATTTTGTAGGTCCCGTCGTTCACGTCGATCCACCATTCTCCGCCATTGGGGCCACTGAGCTCCCATTGGTAGCGCGCGTGTACTCCCTTTGCCTTATTGGCTTGGAAACTGTCGCGCATCGAGTCAAACACCTGCTGCGGCGTCGAAGTCGAAGGCTCGTTTGAGGCCGCGCTTGCCGCGCCCAAACCGATTACCGTGATCATTGTCGCCATCGCCAGGCTCAAATACCACTTGTTTGCTTTCATCGTGCTTCCTTCAAATCAAGATCGTTCACGCGGCCGAAAGTGGCTGTCCGACGACCTTACTGCTCGATTCGTTTTAAGAGAAAGGCCGCGCCAATAAACGTGGCCAGCGCGCCCGCCAAAAGCACAACAAGATCGATAACATAAAACGAGACGCCTGCGTGGTACATATTTACTAACCGAAAGGCCCGACAAAAATGCGTTAGAGGGAAGAGTTCCGAGATGTATTGGATTGCTCTTGGTAGTTGCTCGAGTGGCGCAAATGCGCCTGAGAGAACAAAGACCGGCAACAGAAAAAAAACGGAAAATTGGATGGCTTGCGTTTGAGTGCGCGAGAAGGTCGAAATCAATAACCCCAAGCCGAGTGAGCAGAGGAGGAACAGCAGACAGATCAAGGCCAGTGCGAGAGGCTGATAAAATGCCACCCCAAAATGCCACCAACTAAGCGCCACGATCACCATTACTAAACAAATGGAGACAACCAGATACGGCAGCATTTTTCCGATCACGATTTCACCGCGCTGCAGTGAAGTCACCAGCAATTGATAGAGTGTGCCCGATTCGCGCTCGCGGGCGATGGTGCAGGCCATGAGGGTGACAGTCAGTAATTGTAAAATTAATCCGATCACGCCTGGCACGACGTAATCGATGAATCGCGACTTCGGATTGTACAAGTTCTTCGATTCCGCACTCCATGCGGTCATGAGCGAGACGAATTGTTTACGGATATCGATGGGCAATTTCTTGCCTAACTCGATCACCTCCTCCGGGAGCGACTCCACCAGCAGGTCGCGCTCCTTGGCCTGGAATGTACCTAAATTTTTTTGCACAGCACCTTCCACCGCGCTGGCAGTATTCGTGTCGCTGTCGTCGAGGTAAAGAGGCAGCGGCTTCGGATCGCCTTTGTTGATGCTATCGGTCCAACCTGCCGGGACAACCAGAGTTGCCTTCACTCCATTTCTGATGAGGTCCGACTCATCGTGAAACTCCGGCGCTGGCATTCTCCAATGAAATGTTTTGTCCTTGGAGATTATCTCGATGAAATGGGCGCTACGCGGCGTCTGATCGCGATCGATTAGTAACGCTGGCACCCCAGTGAGCTCAGTATTTTCGAAGGCGTGCCCGAACATTAGCGTAAAGAGCGGCGGGAGAATGATCAATAAAAGCAAGACACGCCGATCGCGATAGATGTGCAGGAATTCTTTGTAAGCGACGCTCGTAATTGCCCTCAATGATGGCCAGTTCATGGTGCCGGTTTTTTCAAGACACCATCGTAGCCCTGCGAATACGCGGTGAAAACGTCTTCCATGTCGGGTTCAACCCAGCGCTCTCCTAACAAACGCAGGTCTTGAAAAGGCCAGTCCTCACGCCATCTTGCCATCAATTTTTCCGGTTCCTGCGCGTACAGGCGCAGGCTCCCGCTGCGCAAGGAAACGCCCAGCAGCTCGGGCCGATCCCGCAATCGCACCAGTGCAAGCATGAGCGGTTCCACATCGATCTCGAGCAGGCGAACACGAAAGCTCGATTTCAAAGCGCGTGGCGAAGCTTTCGCCAGTAGCCGCCCACTCTCGATACGTTACTCAGGTCATAGAGTAAGTTCCAAATTTGCTGCCGGTGAACGGGATCAAGGCCTGCTGTCGGTTCGTCAAAAAAAAGGAGCGGCGGATCGTGCACCAGCGCGCAACCGATCGCCAGCAATTGCCGCATGCCGCCAGATAGACTTCCCGCGGCAGCATTAACTTTTTCTTGCAAGTCGCTCAGCCGAAGCAAGCGCTTGATCCGCCGCTCCAATTCCGCGCCCGGAACTCCATACGCGCCGCCGAAAAAGCGGAAGTTCTCCAGGACGGTGAGATCACGGTAAAGACTAAAGCGTTGTGGAACGTAGCCAAACTTCGTTCTAACCTGTTGTCGATCTTTCCAAACATCCTTGCCGGCGATTGTTGCATTGCCAGCCGTTGGATGGGTCAGACCGCACAACATTCGAATCGTGGTCGTTTTTCCCGCGCCATTCGCCCCGAGAAAACCAAAGATTGTGCCCGCTTCGATTTGAAGGGAAAGATCGTGCACGGCATGGACGTTACCGAAGCTCTTGCTCAGATGGTCGAGCACGATCACCGATTCGCTCATGATGAAACCCTATTGCGATGATCCAAATAATTTGCAACCATCTGGCATTTGCTGTCACATCTGTCGCTCATGAAAACTAAGATGCTGAATCTGCGGTGGCCACTCCTTGTAAGGGCGGGCGCTCTCTTGCTCTTGCTATCTGTGTTGCGCCTGGGACTGACCACAGCACGCGCTGACGCCGTCTCAGAGCTCGCCTCGTTTTCGATTTTTGACAAGGTTGATCTTGCACAGCTTGCAAAAAGCGATGTGAAGACGGCACACGGACCGCCCATGAGTAATCCGCGGTTTCTCGCCGTGCAAAGTTGCTACGTAGTGACGGGTGCACCCGCTCAGCAAGTCGAGGCGCTGCGTCGATGGGACGCAACAAGGCATCGTGAACTGAAGGTTTTTCTACACTCCGATCTCCCTTCGAACCCCAGCCCAGCTAATTTTGAAAAACTGAGAAACGCTCCCGGTAATGCGTCCGTGCGTTCATTCGTCGCAGCGACTCAAAAGCTCAGTTCCAATCTCCAGATTAGTAAGGACGAGGCGAAGAAATTTTCTGCGGGAACTGCAGGCGGTGGTGGCCCGATACCTGCACCAGTGGCAACATTCTGGGCGGATCTATTGAGTGCGCGGACGAAAAGCTTCGTGGCGGGCGGAATGTCCGCACAACCTCCGTACGATCAGGCCGGTCCATCTATTCGGGCAAGCGATGAAGTAAACGGATTGTTGCGCGAGCAAGGAAAAATCCGCAATCAGTTTTCAAGCTTACTTGGAGCCACAGGTATTGGGCGCGGTG
>QHRI01000143.1 GCA_003221375.1 Verrucomicrobiota bacterium | reverse complement strand
TACCAATTTTGCCGCCCGGCAAACTGGTCGCGTACATGCGAGCCATCCACCAAGAGCCGCCCCGCACCGAAACTTCGCATACCGCTCCGCTGCCCCAGCTTTTCGCCGATCAATTTGGCTGGCAAGAAATGGTCACATCGGTCGGGCATGTTTATAATCACCTGCGTCCCGAAGACAAGCAGCGCGCTGCCATCTTCTGCCAGAACTACGGCGAGGCTGGAGCGATCGATTTCTTTGGTGCCCAGTTCGGGCTGCCATCGGCGATTTCCGGACATCAGAATTATTTTCTCTGGGGACCGCGAGATTGGACTGGCGAGGTTGCTTTAGTACTCGATACGCGAGACGACAATGAGCGGGAGCAATTCGCTTCAGTCGAAGATTTGGGTCAAATCGTGAGCAGCCCCTGGGCGATGCCTTTCGAACGACGAACGCATATTTATCTCTGCCACGATTTGAAAGCGAACGTTCGGGACTTCTGGCCACGTGTAAAAAAGTGGCTGTAAGACTCGAACACCTTCGAGATCAATCGCGAATGGTGTTCATTCCCTGCCGCACGATCCGATCGATCAACTGAGGATAGGGCAAACCCGCTTTTGCTGCTGAAAGCGCAAAGTCTTCATCGTTCGCGAGGATAGGATTCGGATTGGCTTCGATGAAATAAACCTCGTTGGCCGCTGTCAGCCGCAGATCGATTCGCGCATAGCCGTCGATTGTGAGGAGACGATAAATGCGTTTGCACGTCACCTCGATGTGGCTGACGAGCTGCGGTTCGAGGTCTTCGACGAATTGATTCTCCAAACCCCAGCGCTTGCGATATTCTTCGTCCCATTTCGCTTTGAAAGTCGCAATCTTCGGTTCGTTAGGCGGCACTTCGCGAAACACCAGCTCGCGAATCGGGAGGACCGTTAGCCGTACATTCCCCAGCAGGCTCACATAGAGTTCACGACCCTCGATATATTCCTCGGCGATCGCGCCGCTATCATATTTCTCGTGAATAAAAGCGACGCGCTCGCGGAATTGTTCGTCATTGGCAACGAACGAGGCCTGTGAGATCCCATAAGACGCTTCTTCCTTCACCGGCTTCACCAGGATTGGAAACTTGAGGTGTTTGGGTCGTGTAATGCGTTGGCCGCGCGGGATGACGACGAAGTGAGGAACATGAATACCATGATAATGCAGGATTTTTTTCGAAATGCCTTTGTGCTTGCAAAGCGTAAGACCAGTCGAGCCGCAACCGGTGAAGGCCAGGCCTTGCATCTCGAAAAACGAAACGATGTTTTGATCGAACCCCGGATTATTCCGGAACTGTTCTACGAGATTGAAAAGAATATCAGGCGCGAAGGCCTCCAGTTTTTGGCGCACTAGATCGACATCGTCATAAATGGCGAGATGCTCAGCCGGGTGACCGACCGCGCCCAGCGCCGCCATAACATCCGCCTCGGTTTTCCAGTCCTTCGTCTTCAGCTCCTTCGTGAAATCCTGGTCGACGGTTGTGGGACTTGTGCCGTCGAAGAGCACGAGAACCTTGAGTTTCTTTTTCACGATTTTCTTGGTCTGTTTGTTATTCCGCGCGAAGCCGAGGAACCTCTAATATTAATTGTAAGTCAGCAGTAAGAGATGTCTCAACTTCGCTCGACATGACACAACGAGTGGTTATTTCGTGCGCTTGAATTTGCCGGTGAAAAGATAATTCATCACGAGAGTGGTGATAAACGCGGAGACGCGAAAATCCTGCTGAGGATCATCATTGAGCACGTGAAGTCCGAGCTGATCGCAGCGGCGGGTGAGCCGGGCGAGGAGTTGGTTCACCCGAAACTTGTTCTCGTTTGTCCACTGGCACACCGCATTCAATAATCGCCGTCGCCGGCGCTGCAGATATATGCTGGCTTTGATTCCCGCCGGCGCCGCGAAGAGTTGCCGCAGATCCGCATCGTAGAAATCCGGATACGTATCTTCGTAGAGTTTTCGTTTGCGCGCGTAGTAGGTCTTGAGCTTAACATTCAAACAATCGTAGTCAGCGACGCGATACTCGGGGATGTGAACTGGTGGCTTTCCCGCCAGCGAGCGCATTAATTCATCCACGTATTCCAATTTTTGGATCGCCCTCCAGCGCGCATAATGCTTTTGCCAGTCGAGCCCAGGCGTAAGCCAAACTGCGAAGGTCTCTGCGAAATCTTCATCCGGATGACTCTGCGCATACCAGTCTTCGAGATGCATGACATAG
>QHRI01000142.1 GCA_003221375.1 Verrucomicrobiota bacterium | reverse complement strand
TCCGTGATTTTCAAAAGCGGAAAATTCAAGGACATGCTGAACGGCGCGCGACCGATCACTCCGGAAGAGCGCGAGCTCGTGCAGAGCTTTATCATGAAAACTTACGACAAATTTCTCGGAATTGTTGCGAAGGAAAGAAATCTTCCGGCAGAACTTTTGCGCAATACGATCGCCGACGGGCGAATCCTGTCGGGCAAGGATGCATTCGAGCACAAGCTGATCGATGGCCTTGGTGAGTTGGACGACGCATTCGGCAAGGCGAAAGAACTGGGAAACGCGCCGGACGCCAAAGTGGTGAAATATGGTCCGCCGTTTAGTCTGAGCCGCTTCTTCCGGATATTTGGACAGGCCGATTCAAAAATTGAACTGACACTTCCAAAGCAGCTCATTCCACAACTGGAAAGTGGACGCGCGTATTTCCTGCCGAGCTATTACGCGCCGTAGCGGTTGGTGAGAAGCCGTAAGAGGACGAGTCGCGATCATCGAGATCTTTTGCGAAATAAGGCGGAAACGCCGAACGCCCAGCGTCCAACGCCGAACGCTCAACTAGCTAACTTGGGCATTGAGGGTTGGACGTTTAGAGAATGTTCGGGAATTCTGAAGACGATCAGCAACAGTAAAAACAGGAGTAATAGGTGGGCACAGAGTACGTTTTCGAAAGTCTGGTAGGCTCCGGATTCATGCGATCCGGCAGCCTCTTCGCGGCATCGGGAGCCGTTTCCAGCTCAGTCTTGGGTCTTCTCCTCTCGCTTCTTTACCTTCTTGCCAGCCTTTATGTCTATATTTCGCTGATTTATCAGATCAGCGCGCGAACACCGGAGGCTTTCGGTGCTGACGCGGCGACGGCTCGAAAGTTTGGACTGCCTGAGGCAATACTGGCTGCGCTGTTGATCGGTTTTCTTTTTCTCACCATTGGCGCATCAGTTTCGCAGCCTTCGATCCAGTTTAGCGCGCGCAATCTTCTGGCAAATTTTCTAGTTACTGGTTGCGTCGTGCTTGTCATAGTCACTTTCCTCCAGTTCCGCGGATTTGACGTCGGCTCGTTAGGCGGCTTTTTCAGGCTAAATTTTATCCGGACCCTGAGCACCGGAGCGATTCTGCTGTTTTTTGCTTATCCATTGATCTTGATGTCTGACGCCATCACGCAGCAGCTTTTTGGGGGCGGATCAAGCAAGCAAAACATCGTCGAATTTTTCAGCGGATCGCGGACGATTCAGCAGCGAATGATGATCATCGTTTTCGCCATCGCAATCGCGCCGATAGTTGAGGAGTTTCTTTTTCGATTTTTTATTTACGGCGTACTCAAGCGTTATTTTGGCCGTCTCCTGGGCGTTACATTCAGCGCGCTGCTGTTCGCCGCGGCGCATGCCCACCTGCCTTCGTTTGTGCCATTGTTCGTTCTGGGAAGTTGTTTCGCGATTGCTTACGAGTGGAGCGGTTCGATTCTGTCCTTAGCTCCCACGCGCGTCATAACTACTTTCTTTCATTGACATCTCGCTTCAGCGAGGTGGCTTCCGCACTGCTCGATTAAAAGCCGCTTGAGCGGTTTACCTGGAGCTAAGGTACAAAAACCGCTAAAGCGGTTCCTCATGGTTGCATATGTTAACCACCCCGCTAAAGCAGGGGTGTTAATGAGATTTCACAGAGGTAGTCGACAGACAATAAAGCTTCATGAACTGGGAGAAGACCGGTTGCTCGGTCGGCTGTTGCCTGGTCTTCCGCTCGCAAAAGCCGTTGTCAACGGCCCGGGTGATGACTGCGCGGTAGTGAAAACTCCCGATCGACGAAACTTTCTTGTTCTTAAAACCGATTGTGTCGTCGCAGGTGTGCATTTTCTCCCAAGCTCGAACGCGCTCGACGTTGGCTGGAAAGCGATGATGCGTCCGCTAAGCGATTTCGCCGCGACGTCTGCCATCCCTCAATTTGCTCTGATCACTTTCATTGCTCCCAAGCAAACGAAGATCGAATGGGTGGAGCGGCTTTATCGCGGACTGTCCCGGGCCGCGAAACGGTTCGAAGTCAGCATAGTCGGCGGCGAAACCAGCAGCACATCCGGCCCCGTGTCGATTTCGGTCAGCGTTGTTGGTCTTGTTGAAAGAGACCGTTGTGTCTCGCGCCGGGGCGGCAAGGTAGGCGACGATCTTTTTGTGACCGGACGGCTGGGTGGCGCCGTGAAGCAAAAGCATTTGGAATTCGTTCCGCGGATTGTCGAGTCACGGTGGCTCACAAAGAATTTCTCTATACACGCCATGATGGATTTAAGCGACGGATTGGGAGCCGATCTTCCGCGACTTGCAAGGGCGAGCCGTGTTGGATTTACCATCGAGATGGAGAAGCTACCGGTTGCCCGTGGCGCGACGATTGATGATGCAATTTCAGAAGGGGAAGATTACGAATTGCTGTTTGCTGTTTCGCGGCGTGACAGAAACCGCTTGGAGGGAGAATGGCGACAGGAATTTCCAAAACTGCCGCTCACTCGAATTGGTCGGTTAGATCCGAAATCCGAAATCCGAAATCCGAAATTGCCAGGTGGCTACGTTCATTTCCAACAGCCCAACTGAGACGGAAGCAGTCGGACGGCAACTTGCCGAAGATGTCCGGGTGGGATCGGTTTTGGCCCTGCAGGGCGAACTGGGAAGCGGGAAAACCTTATTCACTAAGGGTTTCATGGCCGGCATGGGAAGCAACGCAGCCGTTTCCAGTCCTACGTTTACGATTGTGCACGAATACCGAGATGGCCGGTTGCCTGTCTATCATTTCGATTTCTTTCGCGTGGAAAATTGTCAGTCCCTTGCGCGGCTTGGTCTCGACGATTATTTTTTTAGCGACGGCGTTTCGGTAATCGAATGGGCTGATCGCTTCCCGGAATTCATTCCCGAACAAGCGCTCTGGATTCTCTTTGAGATAAAATCGGAGAATCAGCGCGCCATTACTTTCCAGGGAACATGAAAATTCTTGCGCTGGAACTGTCCACAGCCCGCGGCAACCTGGCGTGGTTGGGTGAGGGTGTTACCGATTTCACGCGGGAGTGGCCGAACGATCGAAAAAATTCCGCTCTCTTTTTTGAAAATCTCGACGCTGTAACGGAGAAATTTGGTGCTCCAGACACGATCATCGTTGGTCTTGGACCTGGCTCGTACGCGGGCATTCGCATAGCAATTTCAGCCGCAATCGGATTGCAGATTTCTTCCGGTGCGCGCCTGATTGGCTTTCCATCAATCTGCGCAATGGAGTCCAACTCGCAGGAATACTGCGTCGTGGGGGATGCTCGCAGGAAATCTTTTTTCTTTGCGCGTATCCGCACGAATGATCTGGTCGAGGGTCCAACACTTCTCCCGGACTCCGACCTGAAACCGAAACTCGACGCGATTGAGATGCAGATACCAGTTTTTACGTCGGATTCGCTTCCGCAATTTGACCGCGCCGCCATTTGTTTTCCATCGGCTTTTTTGCTAGCCAAATTTGCTCGAGAACCACAGCGCAGCTTTTCCTTGCCGCCGCTGGAACCGATTTATCTGAGGGAACCACACGTCACCATGCCAACTCGTGGCATCGGCATCCTTGCCGATAAAGAAACTTCGGACTAGAAGCCCGTGCCACGAGTCATGAAAGAAACCTATCGTTGCTGGGCCGAGATCGATCGGAGTGCGTTACATCACAATGCCAAAACCGTGCGCGAACGTATCGGTTCAGCGGAAATGCTCGCTGTAGTGAAAGCGAATGCTTACGGCCATGGTTTAATCGGCGTGGCGAAAACGCTCGCGGGTCAGGTGCAACTTTTCGGCGTGGCGAACCTGCAAGAGGCGCTGGCGCTCCGTGAATCTGTTTCCCTTCCGGTCGTCATTCTTGGTCCCGCCCTGCCTGAGGAAAGGTCGACGATCGCCGAGCTCGGGTTCGTCCCCACAATTTCCGCGCTCGAGGAAGCAGAAGATTTCAATCGGGTTGCGCACCGCTCGCCGGTCGCCGTCAATTTTAAGATCGATACTGGCATGGGGCGTATGGGAGTTCCCGAAGGCCAAGCTTTGGAAATTCTCAAGAAGGTCTCCGCGCTTCCGAATATCAGGATTCATAGCGTGTCGACTCATTTACCGGCGTCTGTTGAGGATGCGGACTACACGCGTGCTCAGCTTTTGCGTTTTCGCGAAATCATGAAGCAGTTTCGCGCCGCCGTTTTAAGCGATTATAAAGCGCATGTGCTCCAAAGCGCAGGCGTGCTTGCCTTCGCCGAACACGCGCGGAATTTCGACATGGTGCGCGCCGGGATTGTGCTTTATGGGATTTCGCCACTCCCTGAATTCCAGAAACTTCTTAAACCGGCCATGACGTGGAAAACGCGAATTTCGCTGGTGCGGAACATGCCGCAGGGAAGTTCTATCAGTTATGGCCGCACATTTGTCACTCCTCGGAAAATGCGGGTCGCAACATTGTCAGCTGGTTACGCCGATGGATATCCATGGCAACTTTCTAATCGCGCTGCCGCTGTTCTGGTTCGTGGGCAGCGTTGCGCCATTCTCGGCCGCGTGACGATGGACCTGATGATGGTTGACGTTAGCAAGGTCGATAATGTGCAAGTGGGCGACGAGGTGGTTTTGATGGGACGCGAAGGGAACGAGGAAATCTCCTGCGCAGAACTTGCCAGGGCTGCTGGCACGATTCCCTGGGAAATTACGACGCGAATTGGCGCACGCGTGCGGCGGGTTTATGTTTGAGAGCGTTATAGCGTTGAACGGTTGAAACGTTAAACCGGCTCAGAGTCGCGGCAGAGCGATTCAAATCGCATCAACCCTTCGACGCTTTAACGAGAATCATGTTCCAGATCATCTTCAACGAATTAAGCGCGGCCGAGATCTCCGCGCTCCCGAAAAAATTACAGCTAGAGCTGCTCGCGGAGTTTCAAATTCTGCCCGAGGACCTCAACCAACTCGATTCCGAACGGTTTGGTGTGATCGAACGCGAGGGCAAAAAGCTATATCGCTATCGTGCGAAAGATTATCGCATTTATTTCGCCAGCCGGTGTCCGAGGACGCGCAGCTAGGCGAGACACGCGAATTCTGGAAACTGATCGAGCAAGGGGAAAAAACCCGGAAAGCGTAGAGAAACAGACAACGTCCAACGCTCAACGCCAAACGTCCAACCGTTTTAGGGCGTTTCTATGAAAGGCCAATTAAAGGCCGGCGTCTGATACAGACGCGCTACAATTACCTCATCAAGCGCACGGAGCAGCAGTGCTTAATCTCGGTGAGAGTCATTCCGAACGGAGCCAGGGACCTCACAATCGAGACTTGGATCACGCAAACTACGAGCGGAATCAGCGAGGTTGCGGGAGATTCCTCAACTTCGCTCGGGATGACAAAGCAGTGCGTTAACGCCCCAGCTTCGTCACTTCATCATTAGCACCGAACGACTGCGCTTAATCTCGCGCGTAATCTTGCGATGCAGATGCGCGGGCATGCCGGTGACGCGGCGCGGAAGAATTTTGCCGCTCTCGGTGACGAATTTTTTCAGGAGATCAGGATTTTTATAATCGATAGCCTCAATGGCAATATCGATTCGTCGACGGGGCATGGCGCGATTCGCACGGCGAAAAGCGGAACGGCGTTTGGCTGTTTTAGGACCTATCATTTGGTTTCGCGGTGCAACGTATGCCGTCTTAAAAACGGATTGTATTTCTTTTTTTCGAGCCGGTTGGGCGTGCGCGGACTCTTCTTGTTCCGTGTGGTCATGTAACGGGAGACAGGCTTACCCAAAGCCTTGGCCTCCGTGCATTCCAGCGTCACAATTTCCTGTGCCATCTGTCCGCGTCACTCCTTCACTTCGGCCGGCGTAGCTTCCTCTTCCTCGGCCTCGCCGCCTTCCTCATCGGTCAAACCGAATAGAGAGGTGACAGACTGACGGACTCGTGAAGCTTTATTTAGCTTTTCCAGTTGCGATTGGCACTCAACCGTGAAGCGCGCAAACGGAATGGCTTCAAGCCGCGCTCGCGGGATCGGTTTGCCGGACATCTCGCACTTTCCGTACGTTCCCAGCTCAATCCGCCTGAGCGCCTGGTCGATTTCGTAAAGCGCGTCCTGTTCTTGAGAGAGCAAGCTCAGCGCGAAATCGCGATCGTACGCATCTGATCCAGCATCGGCCTGATGCATTCCAAAAGCAGACGCCTCGCTGCCTTCGGCGCGCGAGCGCAAAGTATCTTGGGCGACGCCGGCCATGGAATCGACCATGGCGTCCCGGAGATGAAGGAGCTTTTCCTTCTGCTGGCGGATAAATGGATCGAGTCGCCTTTCGCGATGGTTCAGACCCAGCAGGACCGCCGGCGACTCAGTCGTGGTTTTGTTGGAGGACACACGCTTTCCGGCCTTTGTCGTCTTCGCGGGCTTTTTCGACACCGGTCGCTTGACACGCTCTTTGTGTGTCGGTCGCGCCTTACGAGCGGCGGGCTTCTTCGCGGAACTCTTCTTTTTTGTTGATTTTGCCATAGCGTTGAAAGCGCCTTCTAATCGAGTAGCACCCGGAAAATGGACGCTTAATTAAGAACATTTCTCCGACGGTGCAAGCGGATTCGGTCAAAAAGTTTACGCCACCACAAACTGGCTTTCACGCTTAGGCAAAACCACTACCCGGCAACAGTTCGCAGTCACGGTCTACTTCGACAGCTTTGGCCCTTCCGACAGGATCTCACGAACTCGCGCTAGAGTAACGGTTCAGGGCAAATCTCCAGAAACCGCGCGACAGGAGGAAAACAATTGTCGAGGCAGCGATAAGATGCAGCATCAACCACCAGGGCTGTCCCAGTGATTTAATCAACAGGCGGGCTGGGATGTTTGCGATAATGACCACCGGTATAATCCAGCCGAAGATCAAGCGGAATAGCCATGGAAAAATCGCATCTGGATAACGCGCGATGTTTAGAAAATTAAAGTAGCCATAAACCAATCCCTGGGCGCGGACGATCCAGAAACTGACCGCTGCCAGGGCAAGCATGATTGAGTAATGCACGGCAACGCCAAATCCCAGCGCGACCAGGTAAAGGAAAATTGATGTCAAATCCGGGACAATGTTGAGACGCGAAAGCGCAACGCAAACCACTACACCCCCTAGCGCGGCGTTGACGATGCTATCAAGGCCGAATTGTTTCGTGGAAACAGCAAACTGGCTGTCGATCGGCAAAACCAGCAGGGAATCTAATTTCCCCGTGCGCACGAGTTCCGGAATGTTTGCGACGTTAACAAAAAAGAATGCCTGAAAAAACTGGGCAATCATTTGATGCGTGCCGATGAGCAGCACGACCTCCCACTTTGTCCAGTCACCAATGCGATCGACATTCCCGAAAATGATGCTGAAGAAGACAATTTCGCGAATAAGCGAGTTGCGCAGCATGATGGAGTAGATTTCGATGTAACGCCGCATCATCTCTTCCTGTCTCCTACTAATAAGCGCAGTCAACCACCGCTCGAATGAAACGTATTGTTCCCTGGCTTGTTGTCATAATTGGGCTGCTTGTTATTGCAGCGGTTCTCCGGCAGTGCCGTAACGGAAGTGCCACAAACTATCAGACTGCAACTATCACACGCGGCCCCATTACCCAGGCGGTTACGGCGACAGGCACACTCAATCCGGTCGTAAATGTACAGGCGGGTAGTCAGGTTTCGGGAAATATCGCGAAATTGTTTGCGGATTTTAATTCTCAGGTAAAAGCCGGCCAGGTAGTCGCTCAAATCGATCCCGCGCTTTTTCAGGCAACTGTCACTCAGGCGGAAGGGGATCTGGCAAGCGCGCAGGCAGGGCTGGAACTCGCGAAAGTGAATGCAACTCGCACACAGGACCTTTTTGCCAGAAAAACTTCCTCTCAAGCCGACCTGGATCAGGCAATGGCAAATCTGCATACGGCAGAAGCCAGCGTTAAAATCAAGCAAGATCTTTGTGATTGCAAACGATCTCACCAAAATGCAAATCGACGCGAATGTGGCGGAAGCGGATGTGGGCGTTGTTAAGATCGATCAAAATGTCGATTTCACGGTCGACGCTTTTCCAATGGAGACGTTTCGCGGAAAAGTCGTCCAGGTGCGGAACGCGCCGATCACCGTGCAAAACGTAGTTACCTACGACACGGTTATCGGAGTGAGCAATCCAGAGCTGAAATTGAAACCGGGAATGACGGCGAACGTTTCAATTATCGTTGCGCACAAGGACGACGTCTTTCAGATCAAGAACGCGGCGCTGCGCTATCGTCCGCCGGACGCCACGCCAGTCGAGACAAGAAAAACGATCACGAGTCGAGCGGGGCGTCCCGCCGCGGGGCGCGGCGGTGGTGCGCAGCAGGGGGTTCAGCGCACCGTCTATGTCTTGCCATTTGGAGCGGGTCGTCCAGAGCCAAAGCAGATCAAGACCGGAATCAGCGACGGAGTTGTTACCGAAGTGGTCGATGGCTTGAACGAGGGCGACCGCGTGGTGACCGGTCAGATCAGTTCGAGCATGACCGCGCCTTCGCCTCCGGCAAATCCATTTGGGGGCGGTCGGCGCTTTCCGTGAGGGTATGATGAAAGGAAAATTCGGTTTCTCGTTCGCGGACTTCTGTAGCGTCTCTATGAGACGCGTAATGCGCGTATTCCAAACACCTCAGCGCCGCGCTTCGCAGGAGCGAATCGGCTACAACATTCGCCAGGAAGTAGATCCACATGAATAACGGTTCCATCGTTAACCTTATCGATGTTCATAAGACCTATCGCACAGGCGAAATGGAAGTGCCTGCCGTGCGTGGCGTGTCGATCGAAATCAAGCGCGGCGAATTTGTCGCGCTGATGGGCGCAAGCGGTTCCGGAAAATCCACGCTCATGAATATTCTGGGTTGTCTCGATCGGCCGACGACAGGCCGATATATTTTGGACGGCGCAGACGTCTCGGGTCTGGACCGAGATCGGCTCGCCGATATCCGGAATCACAAGCTCGGTTTCGTGTTCCAGAATTTTAATCTGCTGCCGCGCACCTCCGCGCGAGAAAACGTCGAGTTGCCCTTGGTTTACAGCGCGCAGCGTCTGACAAGCGCGGAACTTCGCGAAAGGGCGGATCGGATCCTTGCATCCGTCGGCCTGGCGGGCCGTGAAGATCATCATCCGAGTCAGCTTTCAGGTGGCCAGCAACAGCGCGTAGCGATTGCACGCGCTTTGATCAATGAACCGGAAGTACTGCTTGCGGACGAACCGACCGGCAATTTGGACAGCAGGACCAGCGTCGAGATTATGGCAATTTTTCAGCAACTTAACGAACGCGGAATTACGGTGATCATGGTGACCCACGAGCCTGACATCGCCGCTTACGCAAAGCGCAATGTGATGATGCGCGACGGAGTGATCCTGAATGATCATCTGGTTTCGCGGCGACTGGATGCAGCAACTCGATTGCAAAATGGTAGGGCGCGACCGCCTGGGGCGCCGGACGAAAAGTAACCACCCGCACGGAGGATTGATGTCTTATATCGTCGCGGTCGATTGTGGACTAAATCACTCTCACCATTCCACCATCCATCAAGAGGTTCTGGCCTGTTATGTAGGAGCCATCATCAGAAAGGAGGAACGCCGCCGCCTTTGCGAGCTCCTCCAGCCGCCCGATCCGCTTCATCGGAATCGTATCGATGATGGTCTGGTCCACCGTGTAGGAATCAACGAACCCCGGCAAAATCGAATTCACCCGAATCCCGTAGGGAGCCCCGGCCTCGGCATGGACCCGCGTCCAAGCCGAGAGCGCCGCCCGGAAGACACTCGAGATCGGTCGCGACAGCTCCGGTTGCTTCGCTGCGTAGCTGGAGATATTGAGAAATGTGCCGTGCTTCTGGCGAAGCATCACCGGCATGACGAGCCGCGCCAGTCGAATGACGCTGCCAAGAATCAACTCGTAACCCTGTTGCCAATCGGTATCGCTCAGGCTGAAGAGCTCTGCTTTGGCGGGGTGTCCCGTGTTGTTGACAACCGCGTCTATGCGCCCGAAGCGCTCGACGGCTACATCCACCAGCTTCTTGCAACGTGTGTCGCGATGGCCCGGCCAATGCCCTGACTTGCAGCAGTAATGAGAACGACGTTTCTGTCGTTCGTGCCTTCGTTATGCTTGGCGGCGGTATTTCGCATAGATGTAGATGCGCAAGGTCGGTTTCTGAGTCCCGGTTTGAAAAAACATCATGATTGATCTGGTTTCGCAACACTTGAATGCAACGGTTCAGTTTCAAAGAAATGCCGCTTCAAC
>QHRI01000141.1:2510-6143 GCA_003221375.1 Verrucomicrobiota bacterium | reverse complement strand
TGCTGCCGCTCGTGTTGTTAGGGAGCGCAGAGGCACCGTCAGCTGTGTTGAAGCTTCCGTTCGTATTGGCAGCGAGCGCGTACGTTCCATGCGCCGTATTAGCTACGCCGATGTTGGTGTCTTGAAGGGCCCCAACACCGGTGCCCGTGTTGTTGTTGCCCATGGTGTTGCTTTGGAGCGCACCTACACCGGTACCCGTGTTGAGCCCGCCCTGGGTGTTGTTAACGAGCGCGAACGCTCCGTTCGCCGTGTTGGCAGGACCGATGGTGTTGTTAGCAAGCGCATCGAAACCGACGGCCGTGTTGCCGTCGACCGTGTTGTAAAAGAGCGCGTTAGCGCCGATGGCCGTGTTGGTGCTGCCGGTGATGTTGTTCGCTAGCGCAAAATCACCGATGGCTGTATTGAGGTTACCGGTATCGTTGTTGTAGAGCACAAAGCCAGCACCGATGGCCGTGTTCTGGTTGCCGGTGGTGTTGAAAAAGAGCGCACCAGGACCGATCGCTACGTTGTTGCTGCCGCTGGTATCATGAAAGAGCGCTTGAAATCCAGTAGCCGTGTTGTAGTTGCCGTCGATGTTGCTGAAGAGCGCTTGATAACCATTGGCAAGGTTGAAGCTGCCTGTCGTGTTGCTCTGGAGCGCTTGGGAACCAGTGGCCGTGTTTTGTGTGCCTTCGGTGTTGCTAAAAAGCGAGAAGGTTCCGTTGGCCGTATTCTGCCCGCCAGTGGTATTGCTGAGAAGTGCCCCGGCGCCAGTGGCCGTATTTTCATCGGCAGTATTAAGTAGGAGCGTTGCACCACCGACACCTGTACAGAATTTGCCGTCGGTGAGGCTTAGGAGCGAGTATGTACCAAATGCCGCATTGTAAATGCCCGTGGTAATGCTCGCCAGGGCGAGTTGCCCATCCGCTGTGTTGCTTACCGGTCTAGGACCCGGATCGGGTGTGAGCGGTGGATTGACCGCTTGCACCAAGGGTGTAAGGACGCAAAGCACAAAGAAGCCAAGGGCAAAGAACGTTGCCGCAAATATGTAGTTTCGATTCTTCATAAGCTAAATACGGATCGCGATCGCCGGTTGTTTCAAAGAATCTAAAAAATCTGCGTGATCTGCTTAAGTGCCCTGCCCGCAGCAGCTTCGCGCCACAATGAGCGCGGCGCCGCTTTCGGAGAGATCCGCGCGCGTCAGGTTGTGCTCACGGCCTTGACTAGGACGGTATAATCGGGGCGAGGCATGAATCCTGAAGCGCGGCACGTTCGATCACCTGTGGCGACACGGCACAGTTTGCTCAGTCGCCTCAAGCAATCGAACGCCCAAGAGAGCTGGCGAGAGTTCTTTGATGCCTACTGGCGACTGATTTATACCACCGGGCTCAAAGCAGGCCTGACGGATGTCGAGGCGCAAGAGGTCGTTCAGGAGACGGTCCTCACAGTCGTTAAGAAGATTAAGTCGTTCCACTACGATCCGGCTGTCGGATCGTTCAAGGGCTGGCTATTGACCATCGTTCGCTGGCGGATCGGCGATCAATTCCGCAAACGCCCACGCCAAATCCAGCCGCCCAGCCCACGCTGGGGACAAGAAATGTCCGGAACGGCAACGCTCGAACGGATTCCCGATCCATCTCCGATCAACCTTGATGCGCTGTGGGAGGAGGAATGGCAGAGCGCGCTTTTCGCCGCCGCATTATTGCGCGTCAAACGCCAGGCAAACGCGCGGCACTATCAGATGTTTGATCTACATGCTATTAAGCATTGGTCCGTCGACAAGGTGGCGCAGACCCTTGGCGTGAGTGCCGGCCAGGTGCGTCTGGCGAAACACAGAATTACGGCGTTAATGCGCAGAGAAGTTGCTCGTCTTGAAAAGGAAGAAGAGAAGCGATGGGGCTTGGCCAAAGCATTAGCTCACTAGATCGAGTAAATTAGATGATCGCGCGCCTTCGTAAGGCTACCACGGCGTGGACAGCTCGCCTTCGTCAGAGCTACTCCGACAGCATCCGCGAGCAGCCTACTTCTGGCAATGAAAACATCTTGAGTCGAAGAGAACGGGCAAGCGACGCTCCTGACATTCCGGACTTTGAGCTGCTGCGGTGTATTGGCCGGGGTAGCTATGGGGAGGTCTGGCTGGCTCGAAACATCTTGGGCACTTACCGCGCGGTTAAGATCGTTGAGAGGAAAGCATTTCGGGACGAGGAGGCGTTTGAGAGAGAATTTTCGGGGCTTCAGCAGTTCGAACCTGTGTCGCGCGAGCATGACGGTTTTGTGGCGATTCTCCACGTGAGTCGCAATCGCACCGCCGGTTTCTTCTATTATGTCATGGAACTAGCCGACAATGACACAAAGCGCGATCGGATTGACCCTGACACTTATGTACCAAAAACGTTGACCAATGAGCTGCAGAGATGCAGACGCTTGTCAGTCAGCCAATCAGTGCAATTAGGCCTGTCGCTGAGCGGACCGCTGGCAGAACTGCATCGACGCGGATTAGTACATCGCGATGTAAAACCATCGAATATTATCTTCGTCAAAGGCCACGCAAAACTTGCGGATATAGGGCTGGTAGCGCAAACCGGGGAGAAAAAGTGTCTAGGCACAGAAGGCTACATTCCTCCGGAAGGTCCCGGGAAACCTCAAGCCGACCTCTATAGTCTGGGCATGGTGCTTTACGAAGCTAGCACCGGGACGGATCGACTGGACTATCCTGAGTTGCCAGCGGACTTCAATGCAATGCCCGAGCGCGAAGCATTCCTTAAGCTGAACGCCATCATCCTAAAAGCCTGCGATAGTGATGTTCGCAAACGCTATCAGACAGCAACTGAGCTCAGCAATGACCTAACGAAACTAGGTTTTGGCACACCGGTACCAAAGGGTCGGAGCAATTTGGGCCAGCTGAGCATAATCCTCTCAATGGTATTAGTTAGTGGTCTAGCTTCTGTACTCGCGTTTTACCTGTTCCGAAGTCCGACAACGGGCCCAGTTCCCGAAAAGAGCGTCGCCGTGTTACGGTTCGAAAACCTGAGCCGGGACCCGGATAACTCATATTTCGCCGATGGTATTCAGGACGAAATCTTGACGCGCCTCGCAAAGATCGCTGACTTGAAGGTTATTTCGCGCACTTCCACCCAGCAATACGAGAGTAAACCGGCAAATCTTTCAAAGATCGCCAGGCAGCTTGGCGCAGCGAACATCCTTGAGGGTAGCGTGCAAAAAGTAGCCGATCAGGTACGGGTAAATGTGCAGTTGCTCAATGCGCAAACTGATTCCCACATCTGGGCAGAGACGTACGATCGGAAGTTGAGTGACATCTTTAGCGTCGAAAGCGAGATAGCCAAAGGAATCGCGGAGTCGTTGCAAGCCAAGCTCACTGGCCATGAGGAGCAAGCGTTGGCAGCTAAACCCACAAATAATCCGGAGGCTTACGACGCTTACTTGCGCGGCGTGGCGTTCCAAGGACGCATCTACTCGTCAATCTATATCCCACTGAAAACCATCGGCTATTTTGAGCGGGCGGTGCAGCTTGATCCCAATTTTGCACTCGCCTGGGCGCGACTTTCTCGCGCACACGCGTATCTTTACTTTCAGCGCGTTGACAACGCTCGCCCCGATCTAGCCAAAGATGCTTTGGATCATGCGCGGAAACTC
>QHRI01000141.1:0-2503 GCA_003221375.1 Verrucomicrobiota bacterium | reverse complement strand
TAACAAACTGTCGCCCGTCAGCAGCGAGGTGGCATGGGCGCTTAGCGCAGTTAACCGCCGCCTTGGAAACTGGAATGAAAGCCTTGCCGCGGTCGAAGCAGGTCTGTCCCTGGATCCGCGCAATGGGGAGTTGTTGACGACATCAGCGTGGACTTACGCAATGCTCCGCCAATTCTCCGCGGCGTTAGAACGCTATGATCGAGCGGTGGACATTATCGCGAATGATCTGGATCTGATGTCGCTAAAGGCCGGCATTTATCAGGCCCAGGGTGACTTGGGCCAAGCCGCTCAATTTGTATCGGGAGTAACCGAGCAGACGCCGTATGACAGTGCCTTCTTTGTTAAGGTCATTCAATTGAGACTTGAGCGGAATCACGCTGAGGCCGTTCGATTGCTGCAAGCTAGACTGGCCCAATTCCATTTTACATCTGAATTCATCAAAGGCGCTACTCAGGTTTACCTGGCTATTGCGCAGCGTCTTGCCGGCGACACCATAGGAGCCAAGGTAACCGCTGAGCAGGCGCGTAACACGCTCGAGCCGCTTTGCAAGCGTCAGCCGGTTAACTCCAACTTTGCGGCGTGGCTTGCCTTGGCTAATGCCATGGCAGGGGAGAAAGACTTAGCCTTAAAGGAAGCGGAACGTGCAATCATGCTTCTACCGAGTGCCAAAGATGCAGTGGACGGACCCGGCCTGGAAGAGAACATAGCGGTCATACAAACACTCTTCGGCCAGAGGGACCGGGCAATTTCAACTCTTAGGCGGCTGTTACAAGCACCTTCTCAAAGCCAGATTTACGGCCCAATGCCTCTTACATCAGCCTTTCTGAGGCTCGACCCTCTCTGGGACTCATTACGCGGCGATCCTGGCTTTCAAGAATAAATTGCCGCTGTTTCCACGCGAAGAATAATTGGGCCGAGCGTAATTGGCTCACATCCGTGACGTCTCGCGAGTGCGAGTTCGGCAGGCGTGAAGTCACCTTCGGGTCCAACAAGCATCAAGACGCTGCCAGGTGGACGTTGATGTTCACTCGAGTAGTCAGCGAGGATCTTCTTTAGGTGCCGCGCCCCCGGCTGAAGCGATCCGATCAGTTGCAGATCAGCAGGCGACACACCTGCCTCTACAGAGGAAAAGAACTCCGCCAACTTTCTCGGGGAATGCACCCTCGGCAGCCAGTTCTGGCCGCATTGTTTGGCTGCCTCGACTGCGATTTGCTGCCATTTGGACTGTTTTTGCGCGGCGCTTTCGGAATCGAGCTGCACAACCGTGCGATCGGAAATGATCGGCGCAATTTCGGCGGCACCGATCTCGACCGCTTTTTGCACAATCAAGTCCATGTTCTTTCCCTTCGGGATCGCCTGCCCCAGAACGATGCGGCACTGCAGCGGTGGTGTTTCCGCTTCGTGTAATTTTCTCAATTCAATTTGGTCGCCGCCGAGATCGATGATTTCTGCAGTGATTTCATGCCCGCGTCCGTTGAAAAGAACGAGTTTTTCTCCCACTCTCATGCGCAGGACGTCGCGCGCGTGGTGTGCTTCCGACCCAGCTAGTGCAAGCGTGCCAGGCTTCCAGTTTTCGGGGGAGATGAAGAAGCGATGCATACGACCTATGGGACCAATCTCATTCTGAGCGAACCGAAGAATCTCTGATCATTTCTGGCTCAGTCCCACGCGGAAATAGACCGAATTGTTTCGCTTTGCTCAACATGACAGCACTTCATTGGACAGGTTTTTTACGAGGCTAGCGGAAAGTGCGATACCGTTACTGGTACTGAGCCGCGATGCGCGAGTTGATCGCCAGGACATCCGTCAACGATTTGCCTATTGGTATCTCCCCGCGCTGCTGAAGTGCTGCGATTACGCTCTCCGTAGGAATATTTCCAACCAGCGCGTCCTGCGCGAACGGGCATCCACCGAGACCACCAAGGGCCGAATCAAAGCGCCGACACCCCGCGTCGTAGGCGGCGAGCACTTTGGCTGAAGCCTCCCCAGGCGCGCTGTGAAGATGCACGCCAATATCGCAATCGACGTGCTGGTTCGTGATTGGATGGACTACACGCCGAATCAGATCCGCCCCAGCGACTCCGACCGTGTCAGCCAGGGAAATCGAACGAACACCAATGGCAGCGAGTTTCGCTACTGCTCTACGCAACTCGTTCTCATCCCAAGGATCGCCGTACGGATTCCCGAACGCCATGGAGATATAAACGACGATGCCGAGGCCAGCCTTGTCGCCCTTTGTCTTGATTGATTCCAAAACTTTGAGCGATTCCACGAGCGTGTGGTTTTGGTTTTTATGCAGAAATGTTTCAGAGATGGAATAAGGATAACCCAACGTCGTAACGCATTTGGTAGTGATCGCACGTTCGGCTCCCCTTTCATTAACCACCACACCAATGATTTCGACGTCATCCGGTGCGTTGAGTTGCTCCAATACTTTCTCGCTATCGGCCATCTGCGGAACGGCTTTGGGAGAGACAAAGCTTGCGGCATCGATGTGTTTGAA
>QHRI01000140.1 GCA_003221375.1 Verrucomicrobiota bacterium | reverse complement strand
AGGCCGGGATTCCAACATGTTGACTTTGAGCCCTGCCGCCTCCAACTCCTTTTTCAACTCGTCGTAATAGGCCCATTTCTTCATCGGCCAGACCGCGCCCGCGGTGGAGGAGATAGCCACGTCTCCTTGTAATCCAGTCGGTTGCGGTGGGGGCAGATAGTACGGCTCGCCGTTAAAGCCAAGACCGAGGCCATCGAATATCAAATCCTGATAGGTGCGGCGGTTTAAAAGCTTGAGGCGATCGGCCTTTTCTCGCCCATACACGCTGATCAAGCTTAAGTCGAACCAGGCGCGCGAATCTGAGGTATAAGTCAGTTGATCGTTTCCGTTCAGGTGAGCGCCGAAGAGTTGCTTGAACTTCAATTGCTTCAAAAAAGAACTAGTTTCTCGATCATCCTCCAGATTGATTACCAAATCGTAGGTGGTATCTGCAATCCGGTTGCGATTCTCCCATGAGACACAACGCACCGCTCGATCGACGCCTTGAAGCAGTGGGAGATTGTTTTCTGCTGTTACCCAACTGATCGGCGCATCCAATCGGTACAACAATGGTGTAGTCCTAACCACATCCCCGGTCGCTCCGAGCTTAATGATTAGTGTACTCATTAAAGAATCGAATCGTTAAAGCAACATCTCGCTACACAACCATGTCAGTCCACCCATTGATCGGCGTCGTTTGCTTGGCTGGGCAAGCTGCCGTTGCACTCCAGTGAGTGCATCATCTTGTCCCACGCTCGCAGCAGGCTAGCTTTAGCCCGATTGTAGTATGACCGCGTATCCTTCGCAGCTGCGAAGCCCAGAAGTCTTTCAATCCAGCCATACTTCCAAGATGCCTTCGGAAGAAACAGCCGGCCTCCGAGACTGGTCGCGAGTTGTTGAGCTTTCTGCACCAGGTCAGGACGCTCCGGATAGAAAGTTGGGAGCCAGGTTTGAAGGTAATTCACACATGCGGCTCGACTCCTTTTGCAGTCGTTCAGAGATCGGAGGTAGCCGATCTGCAATTCCATACCGAGAATCAGCGATTCCATTTTTTTGTTGGATCGTCCGATCTGGCTCAAACTACCAGACCCCGCTAAGCGATAGAATACTTTTACATCTGGCACGAACCGGGTGCCATTGCTCGATAAGAGGACGCGACCAAAATACTCACCATCATCAATTCCTCCGCCCACCAGTCGCGTATCCCAAGGCCCGGCGGCGTCCGTCAGTTCACGACTGACAAGCCATGTTGCAGGGTTCATATGGAGATTTTCCTCGCAACGTCGTAGCAACCATTCGACCGACGACAAATCACACCAGAGGGAGGTGGCTACAAAGCGGGCTTTGTTCGGTCGGAAAATAAAGTAGCCCCAGCCACATGAAAGAAGCGTCAGTTTGCTTTGACTTTGCTCCGCTGCCTTCATTTGCTTTGCGATCTTGTCTCGTGACAAAAGATCGTCCGCATCAAGCCACTGAATATAATCTCCCTGGCAAAGCTCATAAGCTTTGTTTCTCGCGGCGCACACGCCTTGGTTTTCCTGAGTAACCACAGAGACGCCTTTGGATTCAAACTGTCGCGCCACTCGGAGCGTTTGGTCGATAGATCCGTCGTTTACAACGATAATTTCTTTTCTCGGCCATGTCTGCGCAAGCGCCGAGCTGATGGTTTCTGCGATCCAACGCTCGGCGTTATACGCCGGAATTAGGATAGAGACAAGCGGTTCCACTATTGATTCCTCTCGTAAGAATTACCAAAGATCATTAATTCAGATTGTCACCTCGTAGGCAGTTAGCGCTACCACAGGCGGACTTCAAGGCGGTCGCTAAACGCGGATTTGCAAGTTGCCTAGACGTGAACGGCTAAAACATTGAACCCACAGCGTAGTCGGAAAAGGTAGGCGCCTTTAACAATTTACAGATTGGCTAGCGCTTGTCGCGCGCTTCGTTGGCTCACAGCGCGGGCCAGCCCCAGGCGGCCGGAAGAGTCGGGCCAGCGGCGGAGCTAACGAAGACGTTATTGTTGAGATACCAGACCGCAGTTTCATGGCTGCCGCCGTTGTAAAGCAAGAAGTCCGGGTTAGCGTCGCCGTCAAAGTCGGCTGTGCCTACCAATCCCCACCCCTCGGAAACGGTCGGCCCCCAGGCGCTACCAATGAATGTTGGTCCCGACAAATACCAGATTGCTGATTCACCGGAGGCTGTGTTGGATAACGCATAATCCGGGTGACCATCGCGATTAAAATCCGCTATACCTACCAAGGACCAGTGGTTTGGAAGGGATGGAGCAAAGTCGCCGCCGATCAAAACGTTATTGTTCAGATACCAAATCGCTGTTTGACGGGTGAGGGCTTTGTAGAGCAGGTAATCCGGTTTGCCGTCGCCGTTAAAGTCGGATACGCCCACTAATTCCCACCCAGCCGGAAAAGTGGGTCCCCAAGCGCCCCCGATAACCGTTGGCCCAGACATGTAAAAGATCGCTGTCAATTTGGCGGCGGGATGGAATAAGGCATAATCGGGATGCCCGTCGCCATCAAAATCTGCCGTGTCTCTGACGCTCCAACCGTTCGGAAGAGTTGGACCGCCGTCACCATCGATTAGGACGTTGTTGTTGAGGTACCAGATCGCCGTTTCATCGCGACCGTTTCTCTGAAGCAGAAAGTCCGGGCTACCGTCTCGGTTAACGTCGGTTATGACGGCCTTGGACGAGCCACTTATCAGCGGATGTGGATATCCGTAAGGTGTGTATCCTGGCATCGGCGTATTTCCGTTGTTGATAATGTCGCGGCCTATTTGAACAACATTCTGATTACTACTGATATAATAACCCGGATTGTTCGGAACAGGCGTCCAGTTGTTGCTCCACACATAAACTGGTTCTGCCTGCTGCCGTGGCCACGCCGCATTGCCTGTTCTTTGATTTATAGGCGGGCTTCCGCGAATGTGGTCGAGGCATACTCCGCGTCCGACCTGATCTATCGTTGCGTGACCGTACTGATCCGTATTTTCATCCCACGGATTCTGTCCATTCGCCATCCCCCAAATCTCGAAATTATTAAAACTCCGGAAATTATCACAGCTAATCGCATCCTTATATCCAGAGATAGACCCGCAGCACGCTCCGCTGAACGTGTTGCCCCAAATTACGCCCGTTCCTCCACGGAGATATATGCCCTTGTCCATGACGGCTGTGTCCGAAATAAATTGGTTATTATAAATTTCGTAACTTCTGACTCCTCGATATGGCCCGACCTCAGTTCCATGCGTGCCGAGATTTTGCCGTATTAGTATGTTATGCCTGAAAACAAATCTGCCGGAGTAACTGGCGTCTGTGGCGCCATTGCCACCTAGTCCGTTTCCGATGAACGTGCAATCCTCAATGTAAACACCCTCGCCGCTACCGAGATGGGTCGGGTCATCAAAACCGCCGTCACCTAAATCCACGCCGCCCCAGTTATCATGAAATATCAGAACTCCCATTTGCGAGTTCGGTTCATTGAAATAACA
>QHRI01000121.1 GCA_003221375.1 Verrucomicrobiota bacterium | reverse complement strand
TTGTTCCGCGACTGCGAGCGCTTCGTGCACCATCGCGCTGTAAGTGACAATGGTCAGGTCGCGCCCTTCTCGCGCGATGCGGGCTCTCCCCGTGGGCAAACCGTCGGTTGGCAGCTTGTCTGCCTTAAGATGGTAATAGAGATACTTGTGTTCGCAGTAGATAACGGGATCATCGATGGCCACCGCTTCGATCAGCATGGTGTAGGCGTCTTCCACGGTCGCAGGCGTCATCACAATGAGCCCCGGATAATGCGCATAGATTGATTCCATCGATTGGCTGTGGAATGGACCGCTTCCTTTCGTTCCGCCAGACGGTAGGCGAACGGTGATGGGGACTGGCATATTCGTCCGCCAGTAATGGGTGCCGGCATTGTTCAGGATTTGATTTAGGGCGATGCTCGAGAAATCGGCGAACTGCATTTCGACAATCGGTCGCATTCCCTCAATCGCGGCCCCAATTGCGGTCCCTACCATCGCGTCTTCGCTAATCGGCGTGTTTAGTACGCGCCCGGGGAATTCCTTGGCCAGACCTTTTGTTGCTTTGAAAGCGCCACCGAACGTGCCACCGACATCCTGCCCATAGATAAACACGCGTTCGTCGTCACGCAGCAGCTTCGCCTGCGCCTCGCGGATCGCTTCCAGATACGTGATGCTCATGAGGTGAATGACGAAATAACGGCGATACTCGAAAGAGATTGTGAACGCATGGGTTGGGCTTCCGTCATTTGAAAATTCGGGCTTCCTTCGTCATTCGCGCTTTGTCATTCATCTCCTTCCACACGATCAACAAGATCGCGTGTGGAGATTGCGCACCAATCTTCCTTGTCCCCTTCGGGCGGGGCTTCCTTTTGTGCAGTAGCGATTGCTTCGTCTACCTTCGCTGCTGCGTCTTTGCGCCACTCAGCCAGCGTTTCGGCATCGGCTAATTTTAGATCAGCAATTGTTTGCTCGGCGACTTTCAAACAATCGCGCGCAAATGGCTCGCGCTTGATCTCCTCTGTGATGTAACTGGCATCGTCGTGTTCGCCGTGCCCAGAAAGCCGCAGCACTGAGGCGACGACCAACTGCGGCGGACGCCCTGCGCGTGCACGTTTGACTGCGCTGCCGATTACATCGAGGCACGCACCGAGATCCGTTCCATCAACACTGTACCCTTCAAAGCCGTAACCAATCGCGCGATCGACCAGATCATGACACGCGAACTCGCGGTCGTTCGACGTGGAATAGGCATAATGATTGTTTGTCGCGACTATCACCAAGGGCACCTGTTCTACTGCCGCGATATTCATTCCCTCGTGAAACGCACCGGTTTGCATCCCGCCTTCGCCGATGCATGCCAGGCCGATGAAGCCTTTCTCCCCTTTAAATCGTTTGGCCATCAACGTGCCGACAGTGACTGAAATCATCGCGCCGAGATGACTGACCATGGCGAGTTGATTGTTCTGTGGGCGGCCTCGATGGATATTGCCGTCGCGTCCACGCATTGGGCCCTGGCGCGAACCTAAATATGTGCGTGTGACATCTAGCAGCGGTTCGCCGAACGCAGATCGTCCTGCCTGGTCGCGAATCAATGGCGCGAAGATATCGCCCTTTTTCAAAAATAAACCGCACGCCACGCTGACCGCTTCCTGGCCTTTGCCAATGTAAACGCCGCCAGTGATCAGACCTCCCCGATACAGACTAACGAGTTTTTCCTCCAGCGTACGTGCCAGCAGCATCCAACGGAACGCTTCGAGAAAGCGCTCGTGCGGCGGCGCGGGCTTTGACTTTTTGGTTTTTGATTGGCGCTGCGCCGTCTGAAGCATCCCACAATTTTACGCAAGATCGGCCAGCCCGCGCAAAAAAATTTTACAGGCTCAAGAGGCTGGTCTCTGGGGAGGACAAACTGCCGATAACTCCAAGCTAGCAGCTGCCCTCCCCAGATGGAAATTACCGTGTCGCGAGCGCGAGACGTTGTTGCCCCGGCCCCTGTTCTGCACTCGCAAATGTTTCGGTGGAGACTTGGTGTGGCGCGGTCAATTTCATCCCGACCAGCTTGCTCACGCCGCGCTCTTCCATCGTTACCCCGTATAGCACATCGGCCTTGGCAATAGTGCGCTTGTTGTGCGTGATGATGATGAACTGGCTCTGTTCTATGAACCGGTCCAGCACACGAATAAACCGGTTGATATTGCCCTCGTCCATCGCCGCGTCCACTTCGTCCAGAATGCAAAACGGACTCGGTCGCACCATGTAAATTGAGAACAGCAACGCAACCGCGACCATGGACCGCTCGCCTCCGCTCAACAACGACACGCTCTGCAGCTGTTTGCCCGGAGGCTTGGCGCTGATCTCGATTCCGCAATTGAGCGGATCATTTTCATCAAGCAAGGCAAGGTCCGCGCGTCCGCCGCCGAAGAGCTCTTCAAACATTTCACGGAAGTTGATGCGTACCTGAGCAAAGGTCTCGCTGAACAACTTTCGGGTGGTCGAGTTGATCTGCGCAATCACGTCGAGCAATTCGCGACGCGAATTAGTAAGATCGTTATTTTGCGCTTCGAGAAATCTGTATCGCTCTTCGAGTTCATCGTACTCATGAACAGCGTCCAGGTTAACCGGGCCCATATTGTCGAGTTGGGTTCGAAGGTCGCCGACCAACTTGTCGAGATCTGAAAGGGCAAGCTCCGGCGAGCCGTACGCCGCAGGCGCTTCGCCCTCCACTTTGTCATTACGCTTCAGCTGCGCCCGCAGAGTTTTTTCAAACGCATGGTGGTCCGGGCTAAATTCGCGCAAATTGATTTGATACCTGCGTGAAACGCGCTCGGTGAGATTATCGATCTTCAACTGCAGCTCTGCCTGGCGCACTTGTTCTTTGGAACGCGAGTCGCGCAGATCATTCAACGAGTTTCGAATTGTGCGCAGATTCGATTCCGCGTCGTTCATTGTTGTAGAGCGTTCCTTGCGCTGTTCGATGAGCGCGGCGAGCACCCCCTCAAGATCCGCATGTTTCGCAGTTTGTTTCTCGATGGCGGACCCGGCTGTTCGCGACTCTTCAGCTTGCGTGGTGAGGCGCTTTTCGAAGTTGGCGATCTCGGTCTGGCGCGCCGCAATGGTTTCGGCAAGTTCCGCGTCACGGGCACTCATTGGCTGAAGCTGTGCGACAAGATGTTCATGGCGCTGTCGCTCGGTGGCGACTGTGAGACGCAATTCGGTCAGCTGCTCCATTGCCTCGTTTTCACGCCTCGCGAAATCATCCTCCGCGGCCCGCAGTAGCTCTTGCTCACCTTGGTTCGCTTGCAAAGTCGCCTGTTCTCCGGCCAATTCGTCTTCCAGTTTGGCAATGCGTTCGTCTGCAACTTGGATTTGTCGGGACAGCGTAGTTTGCTCAGAGCGAACCTGGGTCTGCTTTTGTTCCCCTTCCTGCAGTTCTCGCGTGAGAAAAAGAATTTGATTATCGCAACCGGACTTTTCACGTTCCGCGGTTTCGTATTCTCGGCGCGCTTCTTCCAACTCACTGCTTGCCTTTTGCAGTGCACCCCTGGCGTCGTCGCATGTTTTAAGCAGACCGTCGCGATGTTTCCCGGCTCCCACCAAACACAATTCCCTCGGTTGAAATCAATTCGCCATCCAGCGTCGCAGCTGCGATTTCAGCGTGCTCTCTCTTGGCAATCAGGGCGTCCTCGAGATGCTCGAAGATTGCAACGTTGTGAAGCAATTGTGCGACGAGCGATGCCAGCGGTTCCAGCGCTTTCACTTTGTCGATTGCCCACCCGAGCGATTTCTCAGGAGCCCTTTTTGCCCGCTCTTTTATTGTGCCATTGCCGAGTTGTGGAATGACCAGAGCCGCCTGGCCGAGTTTTTTCTCTTTTAGAGCCGCGATAATTTCGGGCGCCAATTGTGCGTCTTTCAGCACAATCGCCTGCAAATTTCGTCCGAGCGCAGCTTCAATCGCCGGAATGAAATTTTTCTCTACATCGAGATTTGCAACCAGCGCACCGGCCAGCGCAGGCTTGATTCGCGACTGATCATGCAGGCCCTTGAGCACGGCCTGCGAACCTCCACCAAGACCTTCGCCCTCTTCATTAAGCTGACGAAGAACTTCCAAGCGCGACTCTTTCTCCGCCTGCCCACGCTCGAGGACTGCGAGCTCTTTTTCCACGCTTGCGACTGCCTGTTGATGCTGTCGCACCTTCTCATCGCCATTCTGAAGAGCGGCTCGACAATGATCGAGTTTGTTCTGCAGGCCCTCGGCCGTCGCGCGTGCAGCGATGATCTCGTCCTGGATTCGGGTGCGACCGGTCTCTATGTTGGAAATCGTGGTGTCTAAACCGCGGCGATTTTCGTCTGTCGTTTCGCGGCGAATTTTAAGTCCGGAAATTTCCTCCTGCAGGTCCGCGATACGACTCTCGATTTCTGACGCCGCGTTTTGCAGCGTCTCGAGTTTCGATTCATGCGCGCTTCGCTCTGTGCGAAGGTCCGAGAGTCGGCTTGCCCTGCTGCGCCCGTTTGGTTTCGGCAGTAGCAATATCGTTTCGAGAACGTTCAATCAGTTCGTTCAACTCCTCAGCCCGTTGCCGATTGAATTGGATTCGATTTCGATGCGAATTTATTTCGCTTTCAAGGCGCTGAAGTTCACTGCGACTGCTCGCAATTTGGGCATCGATTTCTTCCAACGCCTGGCGCTGCTCAGCCAGCTCGTTTTCTCCCCGGTCGATTTTGGCGCGAGTGGCGTCTTCCGATTCGCTAAGCCGCGCAATCTCAGCCTGGCAATGGGCGAGGTCCGCTTCGAGCAGCTCGAGTTGCTTGCGCGAATGATGGGTATCAAGCACGCGGAGATCGTCATGCAATGCCTGGTAACGCCGCGCTTTCCCCGCCTGCCGCTGCAACGATCCGATTTGACGTTTTACTTCCTTAATGATGTCGCCAATGCGCAGGAGATTTGCCTCGGTCGCTTCCAGCTTGCGCAACGCTTCGCGTTTTTGCGTCTTGTATTTTGTGACTCCGGCTGCTTCTTCAAAGACTGTGCGGCGATCTTCGGGGCGCGAACTGAGGATCATATCGATCTTGCCCTGTTCCATCATTGAGTACGCGGCTCGGCCGATACCGGTATCGGCGAAAAGGCTTTGAATGTCGCGAAGCCGGCACAAGGTTTTGTTCAGCAGATACTCGGAGTTGCCGTCGCGATAGACGCGACGCGTCACCCGAACGTCGTGCCAGTCGATGCCAAGCTCTTCGGCGCAATCGGTGAAAGTCAGAGAGACCTCGGCGAAGCCAACGGGCTTGCGCGTCTCGCTGCCGTTGAAAATCACATCCGCCATCTCATCGCCGCGCAACGATTTGGCAGATTGCTCGCCGAGTACCCAGCGAACGGCATCGAGCACATTGGATTTTCCGCAACCGTTCGGCCCGACGATTGCCGTGACGCCTTCGTGGAAATTAAGAAGGGTTTTGTCGGCGAACGATTTAAAGCCGAGCAGCTCGAGCGATTGTAAATGCATGGTGGGCGAAACCTCGGGCCTCAGCAGGTCAATACAGCAGGCGTGGGAGGGTGACAAGCGAAAAACACACAATTTGGAGGGTTTTCGGGAGAGGCCGACCACAGGA
>QHRI01000120.1 GCA_003221375.1 Verrucomicrobiota bacterium | reverse complement strand
TTAGAGATTCCTCGACTTCGCTCGGAATGACAGAATTGTGAAAGGAGATTTATGAGCAAGCTGGGGCAGGTTGTTGAGTCGATCGAGAAGTACAACAAGTTCGTTCTCGACCAGGTGAAGCGCGCGCGCATCGATGACGAATTCGGGCGCGAACTACTGGGCCGCTGGAACGACATCAAAGCGAAAATTCCAGCCACGCGAACGCCAACAGGATTGCCGTTGCCACGTCTAGCGTTGCCCGAGATCGATGAGGCGGGCGAGATCGCGCGCTATCTCTTCGGCGAAGGATTACCCGGCGAGTTTCCATTTCTAAACGGCGCGTATCGCGAGATGTATTTGGAGCCGGTTCGCGAGATCGAAAGCTTCGAAAAGAACGCCGAACCTCCGCAACCATCAGCGCGACCGCCATTGCCTCAAGCCGAAGAGCCGACGCGTTTGTTCTCCGGCTTGATGTTGGCCGAAGATACCAATGAGCGTTTCCATTATCTGACCCGGCACCAGCGCACCCACCGGCTCAGCACTGCGTTCGATGGGCCTACTCTTTATGGCATCGATAGCGACGCGGATGGTGTCTTCGGAAAAATCGGTGAGGGCGGAGTGGCCATCGACACTGTCGAGGACATGGTGCGGCTTTATGATGGCTTCGATCTCGGATCGCCGAATTTTTCCGCGTCGATGACCATCAGCGGCCCGGCGCCGATTATTATGGCGATGTACATCGCGGCCGCGAAACGCCGATTCGGTCCGAAAGTTGTTTCGAAGCTGCGCGGCACAATCCAAGCCGACATCTTCAAAGAGGTCCAGGCACAGAACGAAACGATTTTTCCAATCGAAGCCTCACTGCGATTTCTCACTGACATGGTTGAGTTCACCACGCAGGAAATGCCGCGCTGGTATCCGATTTCAATCAGCGGATACCACATTGGAGAAGCTGGTTCGACACCAGTGCAACAAGCCGCCTATACGCTCTCAAACGGATTCGCTTACGCGGAAATGTTTGCTGCGCGAGGAATCCCGGTGGATCAATTCGGGCCGCGTCTCTCATTCTTTCTCGACTGCGGACTCGACGCCGAATATATCGCGCTGGCTCGCGTGTCACGGCGCATTTGGGCGATCGGAATGCGGGATGTGTTTGGCGCAGGACCGCGAGCGCAACTTTTCAAATTGCACACGCAGACCAGCGGTCGCTCCCTAATTGCAGCGGAGTTCAAAAATAATCTCACCCGCACTGCGGCCGAACTAGTGCTCGCGTATATGAACGCGACGAATTCGTGTCATTCAAACAGCGCGGACGAGCCATTCACAACGCCGAGTGAAGAATGGATTCGGCTTGCGGCGCATGGGCAGGCGATCCTGCTCGAGGAGTCCGGCATTTTCAAACACACCATGAACATGTTGAGCGGTTCTCCGGGAATGAAAGCTGTCGAGCGCGCGGTGGAAGTGGCTATTCTCGATGAGTTCCGCGAGATCGAGCGGCTGGGCGGCGTGCTTGCTGCGGTCGAAGACCGTTATCAGCGCAGCCAGATTCAGAACGCCGCTCACCGATATGAGCAGCAAATTTACAATGGGACTCGCCCGATCATTGGACTCAATCGCTATCGCGACGGCGCCGAAGAGATGCCGGAAGTGAAACTCGCGCGCACCTCACGGAAAAAGCAGCAGCTGCAGGTTGATCGGCTTGCGAAATTCAAAAAGAAAAACGCCGAGAAAGCCAAACGCGCGCTGGATAAACTCGCCGATGTCGCCGAACACGGTGACAATTGTTTCCCGATGTTGCTGGAAGCAGCGGAAGTCTGTTCCCTAGGCCAAATTACTGACCGGTTACAGGAAGTGGTTGGTCGATTTCGGCCGATGGTATAATTACGGTGCTGCGCCGCGGCGTTTGGTAAGCGCAGCGGTACGACTTCCCGTTACTTCGTCCGTTTAAGCCGTATGTTCTGCCCGTAAAAAACGAGACAGCGCGAATCGACCACCCGTCTGGGGTTCATCGAGACGGTGACACCGTCTGCAGTTCGCTTGATCGTCCCAGTGCCGGAATTCTTAAAGCTGTCTTCCCATTTGAACTCCAGTGTGTTCGCGCCGGTGATTTTCGCCTGACCATCGCCCTCGGGCGCTGCGCCGTGCCCATCAACATAAGCGGCATCGAAGGCGACTTGGATCGAATTTCCTGATTGCTGAATGCTCAATTGAAAAACAGCCTGACCATTCAAGAATTTTTTGTCTGCGTACTCGCCTGCCCAGTTCGGCTCCGCTGCAAACATGGTGGACGCGGTAGCGCCCAGAACAGTCGAAGCCAACAGAGCCACTGCGCCCCATTTCATATGTGCAGAATAGTAATTCGGTAATTTAGCCGCAAGCCGATTCGGTAAATAAGCGTGCGACGCCGGCGCGTTGCGAAATCTAACGAGACCAATGGCGCCAGGATCACTCAAGACATACCGCAAGAAACGCGACTTTCGGAATACGCCAGAACCGAAGGGGAAAAGCACTGGAAAGCGTGGGACGAAATCTATTTTCGTAATCCACAATCATGCAGCAAGGCAGCTGCACTATGATTTTCGGTTGCAGGTCGGGCGTGCTTTGAAGTCCTGGGCTGTGCCGAAGGGTCCTTCGCCTAATCCAGGCGACAAGCGTATGGCTGCCGAGGTCGAAGACCATCCTCTCGACTACGCGAAGTTCGAAGGTGTTATCCCCAAGGGCGAATATGGAGCCGGGACAGTGATGATCTGGGACAAAGGCACGTATCGTAATGTCACGAAAAAGAACGATAAGGAAGTGCCGATCACCAGGGCGTTAAAAAGCGGTCACCTTGCGGTCGACCTCGACGGCGAAAAAATCGAAGGCCGCTATGCGCTCAGTCGCATCGCGAAAGGCAAACGGCCTCGCTGGCTGCTTGTGAAGATGAAGGACGCAAAAGCGAATGCGCGCCGGAACCCTGTGAAGTCCGAGACTAAGTCGGCGGTTAGCGGGCGCACAATGAAACAGATTGAGAAGCAAAAGGGATGAGCCCACGAAACACGCGAAATAACGCGAAAGAATCATCCCGCTCGACATGA
>QHRI01000119.1:4850-6545 GCA_003221375.1 Verrucomicrobiota bacterium | reverse complement strand
ATTGATTTCACAAAATGTAATTCAACCCGTAAGAACCTCGCTTTGTGTCTTCATCACGGCCCATGAATGGGTATTACCCTGCAAAAGAGGCTGGTCATTTCCATAGAGTAGGGTCTATTGTCTCTCGTCCGCGAATCAGCGCACTGTCGCAATGAAAATCAACCAACTAATTTTCACTGTGCTGGCCAGCCTTTGGCTAGCGAGTCACGCGTCTTCTGACCAGATTGAGCAACAGGACATCAACGAGATCAGACCCGGCATTACGACCGAAACCGATCTTGCCCGCAAGTTTGGTCCTCCCGACACGGGTGTAGTCGACACACGGGGCAATCGCTTGCTCCATTGGACAAAGTTGGGTGCCCCACCGCTTCGAGGCTATATACCGATTATCGGCCCATGGCTCTGCGTGGCGGACGTATCTTGGCTGGATCTTTGGGTGCAGGTCAGAGCAAACGGAAGAGTCGAGCATTACATGTGCAAAATTCATCAACGCTGACATTGCCTTGGTGATTTGCGCACCTGAGCGTGGAGCTGTTTCGCCCAATTTTCCCCATTTGGTCTTACCCGACCAGCAAGAAGATTCTTACTGCCCCTACAGACCATGCGGGGCTCTATGCGAGTCCTTATAGAAGGTGACTGCCCAGCTTGAGGGCGGGCAAAAGTGCGTTGCCAGTTTCGGGAATGATCCGCACGTTCGCGACGCCACTCACTAATGAAGTACTTTGATCCCGCTAACTGGGTGAATTTCTTCACCAGCCGCGCGCCAGATGCTTTTGCCATGCGGATTCGTGTTCGCGGCATTGCCCTCATGCATCGAATCGTAAAAGAGCCAACCGGTGACTGTCACTCGCTTGTGTAGAATTTGTTTCTTGAGCATGGCCATAGACGGAAAATGATAAAGTCGCCGGGCGTGCGGCGTTACTTCAACGACAACATGCTTACATTTGTCACTTGCGTTTGCGAGGTCTGTTACTAGCGCGATGTGGGTATCTTTGTGCGCCGCGTCCGTTGCGCCACAGTTGCAGGTTTCTGGGCGACCAGGCTTTCCCAGCGCAACGTAACCGACAATTGCCGCGGCCTCGTTGTTTTCATATCGGGCGCCGTTCGCGCTTGATTCGGTTGGGCTGACTTTTGTTCTGCTAGGAGTAATATTGTCTAGGGATTAAAATAATTAATTAGCAGCGTTACCGTTTGGTAGACATGAGTTGATATGACCTAGCTATAAGGTTTATTCTCTGTTCGTGTTTCCTTCTTATCCATTTCATCAAATATCGGAGGCACCCAACCGAGACCTCCGCAAATGCACGGCACCGATTCACCTCTGAGTTGAATTTCTCCACTTCCTCCGCATCGCGAACAAGGGCGGCTGGCGAGAGGCGCCGACGCCACTAATGGTTTAAGTTGCGGACAATCCTTACTGGCTTTAAACAGTACGGTAGCGCGTTTCCATTGATCCTCTTCCGTGCATTCGCAATGTGGTGCATGTAATTCAAACGATAACAAATCACCATTGGGCCTTACACCGTACCAGCGATTGCCATCTGTATTTAGCAAAGGAAGTATGTCGAGGTTTCGTGCGGCCCCGCGGAGAGAAATTGACGCATTCGAACTCGAATGGACAAGTTTGCTGATCTGTTCACGAATCCAGTTTTGTGTGCGGGTAGCGACCGATGGAGTCTCCGGTTCGGGACCACC
>QHRI01000119.1:0-4729 GCA_003221375.1 Verrucomicrobiota bacterium | reverse complement strand
GCAGCATACAATACCACATGCTCCGGTTCGCGTGCCACTTCTATACCATAATATCCATCCACCGGTAGAGCCTTCAATACTTCAGCGTGCGGAGGCAGTATACGTAGAACATATCCCTCTTTTACTCCGCTATACGATGCTCCCGGCCTGCTGCTGCGTCCTATATTGTAAGTAGCAAAAGCAAGTTTGTTGTTGGCAACAACGATTCGGTTAACTACTGAGTTGGTATCGCCCCATGGGTTTGTCCGCAATGGCACCGTAATCTCCCGCGCCAATCTTGTTGCCTGTTCAAATACTATAAGACGACCACCATTTGTACCTACGTAAATGGTGCCGCCATCAAGCGAAGCAACTGCCGAAATTGCCCATGGCTCCCAATTCTTATTCTTTATTTGATCTTCTGTCAGGTTATCGTTTAAGGGAAAGTGAGCTAAAAATTCCCATCGTGGTTGCGTACCCATTTCCGTGTAAAAAAGCCCATAGATACTTGATCGCTTTGCCGCAACGGCATACATGTTTTCTCCCTCCCTGTTTGACCAGCCAGGAGCATGTACTGATGCAAAGACTACTGTTTCGCCCGGAAACTGTGGAAGCCCGCCGGGAAAAGGCATCTGCGGATCATCTTTCCAAACCGGTATGTAAGTCGGTACTACCAAACGATGCGTTGGGCCCCAAAAAGAGTGGCGCACAATACCAATACCCGGTGGATGCGTTTCATCATTATTATTCCATAACGCTGCCCCCTGACTGAGAAAAGTTGTTTGAAATCCGTCGCCTCCATCCGTAATTCTCCATGGCTCGATCAACGGCTGGATAGAACTCGTGACTACACCACTATCCTGAAGTCCGCCGATCATGGCACCATTGTCTACGGGATTTGCACCCCCGCCGCCGTAGAACATTCTGCTGGGAGCTGTTTGAAATTGCAGGGTTGCTAATTGGCGGTTGTAGAAGCTTTCAACTTTTGATGCATCTCTGCCAAGTTCGGGAAACATACTGATGCCGCCATCGTGAGCAATAAAAACACGTTCGCCGGCAAAATCTGTAGGATCGAAATATACCGCATGAACATCGCCGTGTATGTGAGGCGATTCATCTGTGTCGGTAAGGCGAAAAGTTTCTCCTGCATCTTCCGATACTAATAGCGCGCCTTTGCGCCACACAACTATGACCGTATCCTGTTTTTGTCGGGATGCTGCGATACCGTTGCAAGGCCTTTGAGAGTTACCAAACTGTCCACAAACTTCTATGAAGGTCTTATCCTTCGGATGATTAAGTGTTGGCATTGATGGCGTCCAATTTTTCCCATCGTCGGATGACATCCAAAACATTGCCGGAGCGCCAACACCATCATCCGAACTAATGGCGTACATTCTTTCAGGATGTGCGTCGCATGAAGTCATTGTTGTGGCACGTGCCAGCGAGTTATCTATTCCTTCCACCTTATTCATATTCGCTTTCTTCATTACCAGCTCGCCTCCCTCCCACACGCCTCTGTAAAATTGCATCGGCTCCAAAACCTTTCCATTCAGATAACCCCAGGAGGCAACAGATATACTTCGCTCAATCTCTCCTCTTGCGGCTGCTCCTACGGCTAAGCCAAGAAAGCCCATTGTAACGTCGTCTAGCCCCTGCGCCTTTTTCCAGGTGTACGTGCCCGGTGGAGTGCCTTTGCTTATTCCACACAGAAGACAACCGGATGGCCGTGATGGAGGATCTGGAATATCGGCCCATACCACGCCGTCGGTGGTGGCAAGCACCATACGTTTATCTCCCCGCAAAATGGCAATTCTATAAATCGCAGAAGGAGAAACCGTATAAGGGTTTGAATGTGGAGGCGCTTCCTGCCACGTCACAGGAATTTCGCGCCAGTTGAGCAGAGGAAGCGTCTTTGAAATATTCGTCTCGTATAGTTTGGCACCGCCTGCATAAAAATGATCATCACCATAGAGTCCGGCTGTTATGCACCAAAAATCAGGAGACTCAACATCATCTGCAACAGGAAAGGAGGAGCCATCGCGGCCGGCAATCCAGATGCTTCGCGTATCGGTTGCCACAAGCACCTTATCTTCACTCATCGCTGCTATATCACGGGCTGCACCGGAGTTCCACGCATTACCTGTGTCGTCCGTTTGGATGGAAAGAGGATTTGCCAATGTCCATTTAATACTCAGGTCATCGTTCATAGTTCGCCTAAAAGCTCCAAAAAAGGTTCAGCCTCCGGTGTATCTTTATTGCTTTGCTGAATTTGCTCGGTTACACCCTCAATCGCCCGCACATAAGCACACTTACGTCGTCGTATTATACGCGACCAGAAAGATCAATCCTTTAATGTTTTTGAATTGAAGATGATGTCGGGTCCCGTTCGCGATCGCGTCGGCGAGCTTGCGATCGAGAATTTGAAAGCCGAAGGATACGTTGAGCAGTTCCGTCTAGGTCGTACCATTGCCGTAAGTAGCCGCTCGCTGAAAAGGATTAGCGACGATCGCCGCCGATTGATTGCGTGGGCGAGAGAACGCTAAGGCGTGGAATTGTTCGCGCTATTTTGAGTCGACAGCGATAGCAGCTATGTCCACTTTTTTATCCACCGAAGGACATTTTTTTTGGGCTCATTTGAGAACACTTGAGACAAAGCGCACTCGATCAATTTACCTATGAAAAAGCAAGCGCGAGCACGTGGGAGAAAGTGGGCATATTCGTTAGGCGCTCGGTGTAAACGAGATGCTCTACCGCTGAGCTAACCGCTCTTATAAGTGGAGTAATAAGTGATTAGTGATCGGTGAAGAGTCAAGCATCTCAACTTTTCTCGGCTTCGGTCTTCACCACTTGGAACAACGCGACAAAAAATCTGCGCATCTTTGAAAATCGCCTTTGTGCTCATATCGCGGCATCATCCGCCCGCTGTAAAACTGTGACGAGCCGACCGCGTGCGAGACCTGCGTCTGGCTGGTCGCTATGAGAGATAACGAGCTGGCCTATTTCGCGGGCAGCCAATGCTTGAGGTGATCGTCTCGAAATCTCTTGAGCCAAGCGCCTCCGAATATGTTGGATCGGCGGCTGGAAATTATGGCTCTCCAGTCGAGTTGCCCTATGGCTGATATCGGAAATTCTCTGGCAACGCGATAGTTCCGTGCATCGGGGATGCAAGACTTCCTTGCCTCAAGGTGGTGCTTTGTTGTCCGCTGCTCGGCAAGCTGCCGTTCGTCCCAGCGTCGTTTGCGAAGTTGTCGATAGACAAATGTCCTGAGGCTATCGGGAATCCGATCGCGATCCATCAAAAGAACTTTTGCATTCATGGTTTTGCCTCCCAACGGTTCAACAGGAGTGCGACAGAACATTTCCGATCCGATCGTCTCTCCTAGTTTGAAACACAAATGGATCGAAGCTAACTCGGCGTTCGGATGTGCCTGGCCAGGGCGCGCGTTATTCCTATAAAAAAGCCGCAGGATTCACAGGATCCTGCGGCTTTACTATTTATATCCGGAGCGTGTACCGAATTAGTCTAACAGGACCACGTGATCAATCATGCGCAAGTCGCCGGTGTGTGCATAATAAACGCGCACGCGAGCGCCAGGTTTAATCGCGGTCTGGATGACTTTCCCCGTCTTGTCCACGACGTGACCGGCTCCGTTGAGAACATAACGATCAGGGCTTTTCGAGCTCTCCTCGCGAACGACAAGCGTTCTGAGAGGCTGATAAATGGCAGCCGCTCCTTCCTGAGTCGTCATTTTGATGACAGCCCCTGTTACTGTTACTGGTTCTGTGCTTGTTTGTTTCTTATTCGTTGAGCTCGGCTGTGCAAATGCCAATGGTGTTGATTGTTAGTGCATCTTCTACGGCCTGAATCTCTGGAGCTGACCTGAACCAAACAAGAGCCAGTTGGGAGCTTTGCCACAGGCCACTTTTGCGTCGTTCGCAGTGGGACTCGAGCCGGCCCGACCACTGCACAGCGCTGTAACCACGAGGCTGAGACGCCGTGCCGTTGCAGAATAACGAGAGGATGGTATCCAAGTCCGCGCTGAATCGTCAGTGACTTGTAGTCAATGCTACATATTAGGCATTGCTCAATGCAGAGACATGAAGCATGAATGTGGGCTTCGCGATCATCCAGAATGAAAGAGCATTACCTCGACGATTTGAAAGTAGGTGACCGCTTCAAATCGGAGCCGTTGGACGTCACCGAGAAGCAGGTCATCGAGTTCGCCCACAAGTTCGACCCGCAGATGTTTCATCTGAACCGGAAAGCTGCCGAGCGAACACTTTTCAAAGGACTCATCGCGAGTGGCTGGCACACAGCCGCGATCACGATGCGCCTGTTCGTGCAGACATTAAATTTCGCTGCAGGTGCGATCGGTTTAGGAGTCGATGAACTGCGTTGGCCTAACGCAGTGCGACCCGGCGACTTGCTTACTGTTGAAACTGAGATTCTCGAGGTAAGGCCATCGCGGTCCAAGCCGGGGTACGGCATCATTCGACTGCGCAACGTGACTACGAACCAGCGTGGCGAAATCGTCCAGACGATGATGGCAAACGCGATGGTGCCAAGGCGCGGCCAAGGGCTAAGACGACGAGACTACTGACGACTGACCACGAGACCTAAACAGAAAAACAATGAGAGATTATACGAAAATTGAAGCCTGGAGACTCGCAGATGATCTGACCGTTGCTGTCTACGAACGTACACGCCTGTTTCCCAGGGAAGAAATTTATGGACTAACGAGCCAATTGC
>QHRI01000118.1 GCA_003221375.1 Verrucomicrobiota bacterium | reverse complement strand
GTCATCGTTCTCTCGGCTTCAATGCTCGTGAGCCTGGTGGCGATGAATTATCATTTCGTGAGCGATGTGATCGCCGGCAGTGTGTTGGGTGGAATCGTCGCGATGTATGCAGCACAATTGGCGCGGTTGCAAACGCCCTGATTCGATTGTGATGTCGGATACGATTTACATTTGCAGGTCCGCGGCTGGGCAATTTACCAAATTGCGCCAGAAGATCGGACTCCTTGCTTTTGTAATTGGTTGCGCTGCGCAGGTCGATGTTGGAGCACGCGAGTCAAAAGATTGGATCGTGCTGGAGAACTGCCGGTTGATTTCAAATCCGGCGAATGACGGCGACAGTTTTCACGCAAGCGCGGGCGCGAGGGAATACATTTTTCGCCTTTACATGGTTGACGCGCCGGAAACGGACGAAATGAATCCGGCGCGGCTGATTGAACAGGCGAAATACTTTGCGATTACCGTACCCCAGGCCATCGAAGTGGGACAGGCAGCCAAGGACTTCACCCGGCAGAAATTGTCCGAACCGTTTACGGTGTTTACGCACATGTCGGATGCGATGGGTCGCAGCAGACTCGAGCGGTTTTATGCGTTTGTACAGACTAAAGACGGTGATCTCGGCGAACAATTGGTCCGCAACGGGCTTGCGCGAAACTATGGATTCAAAGCCGTGCCGCCCGGCTTAAGAAATTCGCGACTGGAACTAGAAAAACTTCAGCAATTCGAAAACCAAGCGAGACAGGAGAGAATCGGAGGATGGGGCGCCAACGTCGGACGACTCAATCCACGTGCTCAAATGCCGGCGGGTTTTAGTGTCTTCGCGGCCGAAAAAAACGCTCGATCCCGAATATCTCCTCCGGCCAATGCGTTCCGCCGGATTTCCGCACCCCCACTACCGAATCCTTTAGGTCCTACAATCAGCCCGGTTGAAGTTCCAAAGTCGCATGCAAAAGAAAAAATCGAGCTAGGCAGGATCGACATCAACACCGCGACGGAAAAGGAATTGAAAATGATTCCTGGCGTTGGGCAAGTTATGGCTTCTCGAATTATTGCCGCGCGACCATTTCGAAGCGCTGATGATTTGAAAAAAGTGAACAGAATCGGCGACAAGAAATACGCGAAGATCCGGCCGTATTTTCAATAGCGGATCGCAACCGCGAACACGATTGCGAGCCCCGGCACGAAGAAAATGGCGCGCCCGAGAGGATTCGAACCACTAACCTTCTGATCCGTAGTCAGATGCTCTATCCAGTTGAGCTACGGGCGCCCGAGAAGAACAGCTAATTTGCGAAGGAAGAGTGAGGCGGTCAAATAAAGCAAAAAAAGAAAAAGATTTTCCAGCCGCTTGCTAGATCAGAAACGATTTGCTCACGCAGAGGGGTTATGGCGTTGATAGCGCGAAATCATCCACCCTACGCCTTACCCGGCTACATCGCCGAGCGATGCATCGCGGGCAGGAATCGACCGGAGCGGAGTCCTCCGCCCATGCGTCCACCCACCAACAAACTCACGTCTGTTCATTCGCGGGACAGCAAAACCGGAGAATAATCATGAATAATTACACCCCGAATCGTCTAGAACCCGATAATACTATCACGCGCCGAAAATTCATCGGCGCGACCGCTGGAACCAGCGCAGCCCTGCTAAGCGGAGGGTTGGCCTCATTTCTGCGCGCGGCCGTCGAGGCGCCGGATGAAATTTTCATTGAAAAGTCAATCCCTCAGCTCCAGCGCTTGATGGCTTCTGGCCAGTTGACGAGCGAGCAACTGGTGAGGGGGTATTTGCGGCGAATCAACTCGCTGAACCCTCTGTTACACTCGGTTATTGAGACGAATCCAGATGCGATAGAAATTGCCGAACGTCTCGATCGTCAACGCCGCCGCGGCCATGTTCGTGGTCCTCTTCACGGAATTCCTATTTTAGTAAAGGACAATATCGCGACGGACGACAGGATGGAAACGACCGCTGGGTCGCTCGCGCTGGTTGGTAGTCGCGTGCCTGCGGATGCGCCGATCATCCGACAGCTCCGCCAAGCTGGTGCCGTTATTCTTGGCAAGGCGAACCTGGGCGAATGGGCAAATTTCCGGGACGATGAGGCCGAGACTTATCCTCTAGCAGTCGGTTGGAGCGCCCGTGGCGGAAGTACGATTAATGCTTACGTATTAAACTACACATCGTGGGGATCCAGTTCCGGTTCCGCCAATGGCGCTGCCGCAAACCTTTGTGCGGCAGCCATCGGCACGGAGACTGACGGGTCGATCACGGGCCCGTCGGCCGTTGAAAACATCGTTGGTTTAAAGCCAACGTTGGGCCTTGTCTCGCAGGATGGGATCATTCCAATTGCTCATCAACAAGACACGGCCGGGCCAATGGGGCGCAGCGTAACGGACGTCGCGATCTTGCTCGGTGTTTTGCAGTCGCCGTCCGGCGGAGTAGCTGGCCGTCCGCTGCCAGCTGATTACACGCAGTTCCTCCGACGCGGTGCGCTTCAAGGCGCACGGATCGGGCGGGACGTTCGGTTTTTCGATTACAGCTACTACGGCAGCGGCATCCCAGGGGACCAAACCACGGTCTCATTCGCCAACCATGCACTCGACGTAATGGAAAGCCTCGGCGCGACGATTGTGGACACAGATACAGGCGACGTGTTCGCGTACACTGATGACGAGTTCACGGCGCTGCTGTATGAATTCAAGGCGCAGATCAGGGATTATCTCGCAACGCTCACAAATACGAACATGCGGAATCTCGCCGATCTGATTGCCTTCAACAACGCGCATTGTGAGCAGGAGCTCGTGTACTATGATCAGGACGTCTTCGAAGCCTCAGTACAGACCACTGGTTATCCGAACAATCCGATATATGTGGCTGCGCGAACACACGCTCAAAACACAGCGCGCCAAGGAATTGATACGGCGCTGATTGCCGACAATCTCGACGCGATTGTCGCGCCACACTTGACCAACTCGACCGGCCCGGCGGTGGCCGGCTACCCAAACATATCCCTTCCCGTCGGCATTCGCGATAGCGGCAAGCCGGCCGGAATGCTTATGTATAGCACCTTCTTGCGTGAAGCCCAGTTGATCGGATTCGCGTTCGATTTGGAGCAAGAACTGAACGTGCGAAGGCAGCCACAATTTTTGGGCTTCGTGAGGCCCATACCAAATGGAGACTTTTGCAACGGTCAGGCGAGCCAACCTGAGGTGTTTACGGGTAGAGCGCATCTCACGCAAAAACCTGTCTTCTAACGTTACAAACCTTCGTGCTTGAGCACGCGAGCAGAATGAGGATTCTGCTCGCGTGACGATTTTTCTTGGATGCGGCTTTGCCGCAAAATATCGCGAAGGCGGCGGAAATTTTTCCGTACCGCTGCAATGGATGCTTGGTCTGCGGCGATTGAAGTTCGACGCTATCTGGCTCGAATTGTTGCCGGCAACAGATGACTCGCAGGCCGATCGTGCCAGGATCAACAATTTCCAGCGGCAACTGCGCGCGCATGGATTGG
>QHRI01000117.1 GCA_003221375.1 Verrucomicrobiota bacterium | reverse complement strand
ATCTGGCAGTTCGCGCGTGCTCTTCTTCACTTTTAGCAACGCGGGCGCAACCTCCTCGAAATGGCGTTTTCTTGCCTCAGGTGACAACGCAAGAGCGTTGCAAGCGAAAGACGAAACGTGCTCGGGTTGCGATGAGGGTTCGGATGTCGCCCAAATGACCATTGGGGTAACGGCTGCGATTGCAGTTATGAATTGGAATATATTTTTCATGTTTTCGACGCTACGACTTAAAGCCAACTTTAAGTCAAAGGAGATTTTTCGAGAAAAGTTCGAAGGATTTTCGTGGCGCTTAGCATCGCTCGTTGTTAGCTTTTCGAGTGGCAACTGACCTGGCGATTTCCGATGTCGCTCGTGTGTTTGGGTTACGCACGTCTGCCATTCGTTACTATGAGCGGATCGGGATTCTCCCGCCGCCAGTGCGCAAGAATGGCCAACGCCGCTATGAGAAGAGCGTGCTTTTTCAGCTTGCGGTGATGCAGCGAGCACGGGAATCCGGCTTCACATTGGACGAAATACGCGAGCTGTTTTTCGGATTTCGATCCGCAACGCGTCCACCGAAACGATGGCATGCCCTTTCGGAACGCAAGATTGCAGAGCTGCGAATCCGAATGAAACGGCTCAAGCTTATGGAGACGCTGCTCAAGCAAATGCAAGACTGTCGCTGCAACGCCCTCGAAGAATGCGGTGAGAAACTTCTTTCAGGAAGCTCGAGAAAACGTATTCACACCCGGCTCGATTAAGGTTGCGGCTTACAAATTTTTGTCTACCCACGCAGCGACGTGATCGAGTGCTTTCTCGATGTTCTCGATTGAGTTGGCCACGCTGAAGCGCAAATAGCCTTCACCGAAATTGCCAAACGCAGTGCCGGATAAAGCGGCAACGCCGGCGTCGTCAAGAAGCGCGTCGGCCAGTTTCTTCGATGGCCATCCGGTTTTGGTAATGTTCGGGAAAACATAGAACGCACCGTGAGGCGAACGGCAGGCGAAACCTTTGATTTTGTTGAGGCCGCTAACCATCACGTCGCGCCGTTTCTTGAATTCGGCACGCATCGTATCAACCGACTGTTGAGGTCCGCGCAACGCTTCGACACCGGCGACCTGCGTGAAACTCGCGGTGCACGAGTTCGAATTGGTCATCAGCCGGGCGACATGTGCCGCGAGATCGGGACGCATCACGCCGTAACCCATACGCCATCCGGTCATGGCATAAGTCTTGGAGAAACCATCGAGTAAAATGCAGCGCTCTTTCATGCCGTCGATCGACATGATGGAGTGATGTTCCCCTTCGAAAATGAGCCGGCTATAGATCTCGTCGCTCAACACCATGATGTTGCGAGCGCCGATGGCGCGCGCGATGCCGTCGATGTCTTTTTTCTCCAACACACCGCCCGTGGGGTTCTGCGGTGAATTCAAAACGATTAATTTTGTGCGCTCGTTGATCAGGCTCTCGAGCTCGTTGACGTCGAGACGAAAATCCAGGTCTTCGCGCAATTGGATCGGCACAGCTTTCGCGCCGACATAGTTGATCATTGATTCGTAGATGGGAAATCCGGGATTCGGATAAATGACTTCATCTCCTTCTTCGACGAGGGCAAGGATACTGAAAAAGATGATGGGCTTGCCACCGGGGACAACGACTACTTCTTCTGGTGTAACATTCACCCGTCGCGTCTCGCTCACATGTTGCGCGATGACTTCTCGCAGCTGGGGCAAACCGGCTGAAGGTCCGTAATGGGTGAAACTTTTGTGCAGGGCATCGCACGCGGCGTCAATGATGTTGGCCGGCGTATCGAAATCAGGTTCCCCAATCTCCAGATGGATAATGTCACGCCCTTTTGCCTCCAGCGCTCGTGCCTTCACCAACACTTCGAACGCGGTCTCCGTGCCCAGACGCGCCGTACGCTTCGCGAGACGAAGTTCGCGGGCTTCATGCATGGCACAGACTATGCGCGGACGAAGTCTTCTCTCAACCATCAATACGCAACTTTCCGCGCTAAGGGCGCAGTTTACCAAATACGGCCGGGTTAATTCGCGCACGCGAACGACTTTCGTGAGGATTGATCGCTTGTTCCGGTTTTTCGCCCTGGGACTCTTGCTTGCGAGTCTGTCGTCACAAGCTGAAGCCAGAAAACATTCGACTAAAAAAGCCGCTCACAGGGAACAGCAATCTTCGGCCCAGGTTGAAGCAGCCGCGCGTCTGCAAATTTTTCTCGATCGATCTAACTTTAGTCCGGGCAAAATTGACGGGCACTATAATGAATTCACCTGGAAAGCACTCGGCCTTTGTCGGCAGTCGCGCGGCGAACAGCCACCGATTCCGCCACCCGGAGCGAAAGGCAACGTCGCTCCCGATATCAACGGCCTCGATCTTTCGAGCATCGAACCCGTCTTCACCAACTACTCTGTGACGCAAGCGGACCTGCAGAACGTAGGGAAACTGCCGGTCTCTCCAAAAGAACAGGCGAAATTAAAAGCCCTTTTGTATCGCAACCCGGCCGATGCAATAGCAGAAAAATTTCACTGCGACGTGCATTTGCTGGAGCAGCTCAATCCCGGCACAATGAAATCGATCAAACCTGGCGACCAGTTTCGCGTTCCAAACGTTGAGCCTTTCGAGTTGGGAACGGTAAAGGAAATCAAGCCGGGCAGCGAGATTAACGCACCAGCTGCTAACGAGCTTCCGGACGAAGCGGACAAACCACCGGCAGAACAACCGGAGGCTTCCCAAAACCCATCCACGGCACCAGTGTCGACGTCTGTGAGGATCGACACGAAAACGAACATGCTTGGGGTGTTTGAGGGCGATAGAATAATCGCGGCCTATCCGGTCACCATAGGATCTGCGCAGACTGCGTCACCCATTGGAGATTGGAAAGTTAAGGGAATTTCCATATGGCCGAGGTTTCGTTACGACGAAAAAATGCTGATGCATGGCGAACGGAGCGGTCATTTTTACATGTTGCCGCCCGGTCCTCGAAGCCCGGTGGGCGTCCTCTGGATTGCACTCAACAAAAAAGGAATCGGACTGCACGGCACAGCTGCTCCCGATTCCATAGGACACTCCGCAAGCCACGGCTGCATCCGGCTGGCGAACTGGGACGTGGTTCGTTTGGCCGAACGAGTCAAATCTGGAACGCCAGTCTCGATCCACTAAGTCCCTCCCAGCTCTCGACTCTGGCGCTGACTGGGGTTGAACACTCCGAACGCTTTCGCGAGCGAGCAGCCGCGTCTATAGTTTGGGGCTTTGAAACGCCGTTGGCTTGTCATCAGTTTCCTTGTTGTTGTGCTCGTCGCTGCGTTAGCGGTGCACATCAATTGGACTTGGAAGAGAAAACTGTCGCCTTGGGGTGGGCGGTATTTTTTTCATCGCGTCGAGCTGGCGGTGCCATCGTTTCGTCAAGGCGATGAGAAATGGAGCGATGACCCGCTGGGCGGAGTCGAAGCCAACGGCACGATCGGTGGCGAAGGCTGTGCAGTCGCGTCCGCGGCGATGGTGTTCAAGTTTTATGGCATCGAGGTCGATCCGCAGCAGCTAAATTGGTTTTTAACAAACGTTGGTGGATTCACCGAACAAGGCTGGCTCTATTGGGATCGCGCGGCGTGGTTTGCGCCCAACCGCGTTCGGCATGTTTATGAAGACCTTGCTTCGTATCAGCTTATCGATTCGAATCTCTCCCATGGAAATCCCGTCATTGTGCGGGTGAGATTGCCAAGCGGGATCACTCATTTTGTCGTCATCGCTGGCAAGGATGGCTTTGACTACCTCGTGCAAG
>QHRI01000202.1 GCA_003221375.1 Verrucomicrobiota bacterium | reverse complement strand
ACGAAGGCATTCGCCGGAAGCTACACCGCATCCAAGAACTCGACGGTATCCCGGGTTCGCGGCAGATCACGACTAGTGAGAACGAAGGTGGGTTTGTCGCCGTACGCCCAACCCAACCTTTTGGCGTCAAAACTCAACGCGGTCTCATAGGTTCGCGACCCCATTACGTAGCAGTCGATCGTCTTGAGGAAGGCCTCGACGAATCGCGGATCCAGGGTGTTCCCGCCTGCGAATTCGTCCAAGGTTTCGAGGCAGTCGACGCGCCCGTCCTTTCGAGCGATGAAGCCGTCGAAGCTCGCTGCCATGTGGATGGTTACGCGAGAATCAGTGTTTGGCATCGTGTTTGTCCCGACGTAACGCGTCAATGCCTAACGACCAAGCAGCGCTGGTTAGGGCTGCCCAGATGAGTACAGATATGACAGCGATTCGCCGAGCGGGGTGATGAAATCGTGAAGGTGCCAGCACTCGTGTTCTCGCTTGCGCAGTACCAAGTGCGCCGTGTGTGGTTCGGGCGGGTGCTTGGAGTCAAGCACGTACGGATATGACACGGAGACAACTGCCATATCCGGCGACTCCGTTTCGACAGAGAAGCGAACCGGCTTGCCAATTTCTCCGTCCTGGGCCCCAAGCCAAGGATCGTAATCAAAATGCCCGACCTCTCCCTTCGAATAGGCCCATTCCTTCTTGAGCAGCGCTCCGAACTCTGGCGTCGTGAACTGCAAGATAGGATCTGGTGCGCCTGCATAAAAGAAATAGTCCTCCGAGTAGAAAGCGCGTGCCCAATCTGCGGCCTTCGGGCAATCAGCGACAGCTGGGCCCGCGCTGATTAAGGCTAATACGGCCAAGAGTAGTTTCATACGCAGCCCTGACGAGAATCGAGCGAGCCGGGAAGCCGCAACATGGATGGGCAAGCCCGCGAGGGCCAATGAGCTCGGAAGATCATGAGTCAAAGAGATAAGCCACCGGCGGGGTCGGTGACAAGCACGCTGAATGGAGCTGACGGGGTCAGCGACATAGAAGGTAAAGCTGCGAGGGAAGCAGCGAGCGAGTGTGGGCAACGAGTGAGTTTCAATGGAGCTCTGGGGCGATCGGTTAAGCCTTACTTATTGTCATCTAGTGTCTTTTGAATGTCCTGATTGTGTTTATCGTTTGCATCGAGGACGCGATCGGTAGTTTTCCTAAGATGCTTGCCATCGTATCCGACTAGATCGGCAGCCTCCAGTGTCTTCGTGCTCTGTCTCGCTTCATCTTTTCCTATTGGGTCGATGGCCTTTGGCTTCTCGTTGCAGCCGGCAAAGCAGCTACGGCTCAGGGGAGCGCAAGCGGCAGCTCTCTGCGACAAACTAGTCACACTGAACATCGAACGTATGACGCCGTCTGAGTCGTTGGCTGCAGCGCCTGGTTAGGCGTTCCCCCGTGTTGGATCATAACGTGGTTTGTCAGAGTTGGGCAGATCAGCTGTCGGAATCTCGGCGAGAAGTGATAGCACGAATGCGCCGAGCGCGACGATCTGAAGAATGGCACGTGATGCGTGTGCGAATTCCCACTGGTCGCGTAGGCGTGTCCAGTCGATCACGAGGGTACCAGGCGTCAGCGGGGTCATGGTCAGGTTGACCGGGTTGACCCATATCCAGAAAATTGCATGACTGGCGAGAACACACGAGAAGCCAAGCAATGTCCACGGAAACGTCTTGCGCTGGTTTCGGGTCGCGACAACGAGCACCAACGAGGCGACTACCGCCAAAACTTCGCATCCCGCACCGACGGTCCCAAACCCAGGTGGATAGAGCGTTTGTAGAAGGTGCAGCCAAGTGGGACCGTCATACCTGAGCTTGGCCGGCATCTCGAGAAGATGCGCAAACGCTGCGCCCATGCTGAGCGCTGTTAACATGACTGTGAGGAATCGGATCGTTTTCATAAATTCACTGAGCGATGCGCGATGTCAGTGAAAGCGTGAAGGGACGAATGATTTCCAAAACCACCGTTGCCATGGTTAATCTCCGTGCCGGCGATGATAGACGAGAGCAACATCCCCCGTTTCAAGCAGCGACTTGAGGTTCGATATGACCATCGGCCATCCCTCCGAGACGGCTCCGATGAACTTGGAGTCCGGCCATTCAATTGAATGGGTGAGTGTGAGCTTCGCGGAAGTCCCCGTCGGCTCAATCTCGTAGACGCAACGGGAGTTGCCCTCTGCCTTGAACTCGGGCTTCCATTCATTTAGCCAACTCATCACCAGCCGCTTCTGCGAAACGCTCTCGAGAATCTCGCCCGAGTCCATGAGGCTTCCGTCAGCATACATTCTCCACGTGGAACCGACCTTCCATTCGCTTTCGACGCTCATTCCGAACCGATACCGCTTTATTATCTCGGGCGTTGTTAGTGCATGCCACAGCTTCTCGGGTGTTATGCGGATGTAGGTAACGTAGACAAATTTCGAGCAAGACATGGGATTCTCCTGAGCTTGCGATTCGCTTCTTTGGAGTTGGACGCGCCACACGGGACCTAATGAGATAGATATAAGCCACGGGCGGGGTCGGTGGCAAGCATGCTCGCAACTTTCCGGTAAGGGATCGTTGGTCGATTGGTTAGGCGTAATTTCATGACCACGTTACCGGAAAAGCGCGATGACGAAGAAGGCAACACCTATCAGTGCGGTGTTCCAGAAAACAAGCGAACGCAGCAGAGAATATCCGGCCGCCGCAGCGAGCAAATATCCTAAGCGGGCCCAGAAATACAGGTGCGCACCCCAGAAAGTGAGTAAGCTGTTATGTTGAGTGACATGCGCCACTAAAACGAGAGCGGCAAAGAAGGGAAAGGTTTCTAAAAAATTGGTCGTTGCTTGGTCCACCCGATTCGCGAGGCCGCGCAGGGGCGGCACTGGCTCCTCTCGGCTGCTGGCGGTCCAGCGGTAACCATACTGAAAGCTAATCAGGTGGGAAGCCGCTATGAGATGAACGAGACCAAGGATGACGCTCGCGACTAAGAGCCATAGCTCGGTGGTCATAACGTGCTCATTCGCCTAGCGAGAAAAAAGATCAGCGAGCGCGAGCCCGAGCACCGCGCCACGAAGGCAAAGGGTGGATAACACACACGTAGACGGCGGAACCCAGTGCGGCTCGCAGTTCCGCCGCATCGCCTCGTTAAGGGTTAACATCGCCTATACTCGAGCGCAATTTACCGTTTCCACTCTTTCCATCAACAAGCGACATGAGAATCTGGTACGCGGCAGTTACTCTATCAGCGATCGGGTAACTCTTGTTGGCCAAAATAACGATCCCAGCCGCTTGTTCGGAACGAATGCCACATATGCTCCGAAGCCATTGGTTGAGCCGGTCTTGTTGATCCAGACGTCATCGCGTGGTTGCTCGGGCGGGTTCAACTGCGTAACTGGCGTTGCATTGAAGATGATTTTCTGCGAGTTCCCTTCCAGCAGCGTTTTCAACGCAACCGGATACGGATATTGTTCCCATATCAGGTCCTGAGTCATCGGCCCCGCCTTGAAGTAACCAGTGTGTGTTGCTGAGATCGCGCGCTGGAGCTTCTCGTCCAATCCGATCGGATTGATGTTGGCTTCCACAAAACGAATCAGGTCGGCGGCGGTCGCTCTGATGCCGTAGGTTTCAGACCACAGCACGCCCCTCGCCATTCGGATCGGACCATCTTCCTTCGTGTAGCCCTGCGCGTAATCAGCCATTTTGGCTTCCGGAACGTTGATGTAGCTACTCTTCATGCCGAGCGCGGGGAACAGGCGCTGTTCCATCAGCCCAACAAAATCCTGTCCCATGCTCTTCGCCGTTATTAAGCCGAGCGTTCCAATACCGGGATTGCCATAAGTTCGATATGTTCCCGGTTCATAGGTGGGCTGCCATTCTTTGAAATACTGCAGCAATTGGTCGTTGTTTTCGATCTTATCCGGCACCTGCAGAGGAAGGCCACCGGGCGTATGCGTCCCTAGATTGAGAAGACTTATCTCACCAAACCTACTATCTCGCAGAGACGGCAAATACTTACTCGTCTTGTCTGACAGCGAAAGGTAACCGCAAACTTGTGCATAAGATGCCAGCGTCGCGGTGAATGTCTTGGTTATCGATCCGATTTCGAACAACGTATCACGGGTGACAGGCTGACGGGTCTCGGTTGACGCCGCGCCATAGTTGTAGACGGAGGACTTACCCGCAATAGTGATAGCTACTGCCATGCCGGGAATGCGGTATTTCGCCATTACCGGCTGTATAGCGGCAACCACCGCACTCTCGATTCTATCTGGTGTGTCACCGGCCGCGTAGGTGATAGCTGCTATTGCGCATACGACAAAGAGAATTGCAGCCGCGAGACTCTTGGCTCTGGATGTCACGTCATGGTAAACTAAGGCTGTACGCCGGCCGGTGGTTGGCTGCATCGCCTGGTTAGGTCCTTCGCGTCCCAAAGATCGTTAGGCTGGCTTATCTCGCGTTACGTTAAGATCTCGCAGCAGGCCGTCGTGTAATCCGTATATCCAGCCGTGCACGGCCAACTCCTGGCCGCGTTCCCATGCATCGCGCGCGATCGTCGTGTCACGGACGTTGGCTACCTGCTGGACAACATTCAGTTCGCAGAGCCGGTCCGAAGCTTCGCCACCGGCGTCCGCCAAAGCTTTTTCGTGCTTTTGTCGAACATCCTGGATGTGACGCAGCCAATTATCACTCAAGCCTAGCCGGTCACCGCGCAACACGGCCTGGACGCCGCTGCACCCGTAATGTCCGCAGACGATGATGTGTTCCACTTTTAGGATCTCGACCGCGAACTGCATCACCGACAAACAATTAAGGTCGGTGTGAACTACGAGATTAGCGATGTTTCGGTGAACGAATAGTTCTCCCGGACTTAGCCCGGCGATTTGATTCGCAGGAACTCGACTGTCTGAGCAACCGATCCACAAATATTTGGGCGATTGCTGGTGGGAAAGCTTGGCAAAGAACTGCGGCTCCTGCTGCCGTATGCGCGCGGCCCAAGCTTTGTTGTTGTCGAAGAGATGGTTGAGTGTTCGCACGGTATGCGTTTTGACCTAACGAGAATTAGACGAAAGTTCGTAATTAAAGACGAACCTTCTTCTTCTAATTCGCGTGCAGTTTCCGCCGGAAAAGTGCGGAATGGGTCGCCATTCCTGAATCAGACGTCGTAATACATGGCGAACTCATAAGGATGCGGTC
>QHRI01000201.1 GCA_003221375.1 Verrucomicrobiota bacterium | reverse complement strand
TTTCACCTGGAGGGGTTTCCCATTACGCAGAACTTCCAGGTCGACTTGTTTATTCAATGGGGTCTGGGCCACGAGGGTTCGCAGCGCGTTGAAATTTTTTACATCACGACCATCGAATTTTTGGATGACATCACCTGGTTGAACTCCCGCTTGGGCTGCTGGCGATCCAGGCATCACGTCCGCGACTGTCACTCCGTCCGTATCCGAGCTGGTTTCATCGGGCTGTAACGCCCGCGTCTGGATGCCGAGGTAGCCGCGGATGATTCGTCCCTGCTTGAGCAGACTCTCCAACGCGGTGCGCACTGTGTTTGATGGAATAGCGAAACCGATTCCCTGCGAGCCGCCGGTGGTCGAAGCGATCGCCGTGTTGATTCCGATCACTTCGCCACGAAGATTGATCAGCGGTCCGCCGCTGTTCCCCGGATTAATCGCGGCGTTGGTTTGAATCAAATCACCAAAGAAATCCGTCCGGTTCGGCCGGCCTTTCGAGCTGATGATTCCGTCTGTCACGGTTTCTTCGAATCCAAATGGATTCCCGATGGCCAGAACAAAATCTCCCGGCTGCACCATGTCTGAATCGGCAAGTTTGAGTGGTTTGACGTTCGGATCGTCAATCTTGAGCACAGCGAGATCGACCTCAGAATCTGCACCGACTAAGCGCGCCCTCTTCGTCTGGCCATCGCTTAATTGCACCTCAATTTGATCAACCTGATTGCCTTCTTGATCGGTGACCACGTGACTGTTTGTGATGATATGTCCCTCGTTTGTAACGATTACACCCGAGCCGAGCGAGTTTTGCACGACGGTCTCATCCCGTGGACTACGAAGTTGCCGCCGATTACGAAAGAAAAACTCGAACGGATCAAGCTCGTATTGACGCTGGACAGCAACCTTCTTTGATGTTTTCACGGCTACAACTGAAGGGATCACGCTTTTGACGAGTGCGCGTCGCTCGCGGTTCAACGTCTCCAGCGATGGGACCTGCTTCGGATCCACGCTCGGATTCGATGCCAGTGTGTACTTTTCCGCCTTGCGGGCGGAGGGCAGATTCAGGCCGCCATGCTTCAGGCGATAGTCATATAGCAGAGAAATTCCCGCGCTTACGAGCAGGACAAATAGCAAAAATTTCGCAAAGTTTTTCATTAACTAACGTTAGAAAAAGTTCGTCCCTCTTGTTCGACAATTAAACGCCGGAAACGTTGATTCTCAGGCAATTCCAAAAGCGGGTCCCTTTCCAAAGTCGATACGGCGGCTGCGCGAGCGCGTCGCATCAAATTCGCGTCTGCCCTTAGATTGCCGATTTTGAGCGCAGGCAGGCCGCTCTGGGCCGTGCCCAGTAGATCGCCTGGGCCGCGCAATTCCCAGTCTGCTTCGGCGACTTCGAAGCCGTCAGTGGTTCTTGCTAAAACGGCCAGCTTTGCCGAAGCCTCTTTCACTTGGGCTGGCGTGAGTAGGATGCAATAGGACTTGTGCTCCCCTCGCCCGATTCGTCCGCGAAGCTGGTGCAGTTGCGCAAGCCCAAAACGCTCTGCGTTTTCAATAAGCATCACGGTTGCGTTGGAAACATCCACGCCGACCTCGAGCACGGTCGTGCTGATTAGCGCGCTTGTCTCACCGCCGCGAAAGCGGTCCATGATCTCCTGCTTCTCCAACGGAGGAATTCGGCCGTGGAGAAGCTCGCAGCGAAACGGACGCAAACGTTCTCGCCACAGTTCATACTCCGCCGCGGCAGCTTTTGCATCGAGCTTTTCACTTTCATCGATCAACGGATAAATCACATACAGCTGGTGGCCCGCTTCCAACTGTGTTCGCAAAAAGGCAAGCACTTCGCCGAGCTTCGACTCATCGCGCACGGCGGTAATGATTTTTCTTCGGTTCCGCGGCATCTCATCGATGGTCGATAGATCGAGATCGCCGTAAATAGTCATCGTCAAGGTGCGCGGGATCGGAGTAGCAGTCATCACCAGCACGTCAGGTGCCGGCTCGCGCGCGCTCAATTGGGCACGCTGTGCAACACCGAACTTATGCTGCTCGTCAATCACTACGAGCCCGAGGTTTGCGAATGCGACTTTGTCGTAAAGCAGCGCGTGAGTTCCAACGATGATTTGTGGTTCTTCGCGGGCCGACAAGGTTTCTTGACTCACAAAAAGCGGCAATGGTCCGCTTTCCTCTGCTCCGCCAGAATTTGTGTAGGCGCCATGAACGCAGCCTGATAGCCGCCCTCGATGGCGAGCAGCATTGCAGCGATAGCGACAACGGTCTTTCCCGAGCCTACGTCGCCCTGTAGCAAACGATTCATCGGATGGTTTGCCGACAGATCATGTCGAATCTCGCCGATCACCTTAGATTGCGCACTAGTTAGCTCAAATGGTAACGACTTCAGGAACCTATCCAGCAGCGAGCCGGCCCCACAATGTTTCTCGCCACGTCGGGTTGAGGCATCGGCGCGTCGCGACGCTATGACCATTTGCATCGTGAAAAACTCAGTAAGAACCAAATGTTCGCGCGCCGCATCCCGCGTTTCCCAGCTATCCGGGAAATGAATTGCGCGAATCGCATCGCGTTTCTCACCTTGAACAAGATTGCGCGGCGCCAATGTCTCCAACCCAGCGTCACTGGAAGGAAGCTCGTTCAGCAGCCGGTAAATCATGCTCCGCAAGACGCGCTGCGAAAGACCTTCGGTCGCTGGGTAAATCGGCGTGATTCTGCGAAAATGGATTGAGATCTCCTCGTCATTCTCAATGACTTCGAACTCCGGATGGTCCATGCAAATTCGCTTTCCGCGTAGCCGCGGCTTGCCAAAGACGACCATGCGTTGACCGGTGGCGATCATTTTTTGCACGTAATGCAAATTGAACCATCGGCACACCAGCGGCTCGCTCAGCGCGTTTGGGTTCGATTCTTGCAATGTGGCCTCGAAAATTTTCTTCCAACCGCCAAAACGCCGAAGCGACGTTTTGGTCACCTCCCCGCAAAGACAGATCGGAACATCGCTCTCTTCACGGGGAAACTTTGGGAATTCCGTCCGGTCCTCATGGCGCCGCGGAAAATGCGTAAGCAAATCTTCCACCGTTTCGATTCCGAGACGTCGCAACGCGAGCAAACGTGGTCGTGGAATCCAATTGAGGTCGTCGAGTGGTTGCGAAACTGGAACCTGCTTGGACAATGCGTTTGGGGACATTGATGATCCGTGATCGATCTCTGATCGGTTATGTGACTTTGCGCTGTTCACAGATCAGCGTTCACAAGCGTGGCGTTCCGCTTGTCGTACCGCTTCAATCTGCATGCCAATCAGGGTTTCGCCCTGATACTCGTCTGCGCGAATCCGAAATGCGATGTCCCACGGCGTTGGCGGCAGCGGATTCGCTACACCGTCAAAAAAAACTGCGCGTCGATGGCGATTGCCCTGACGCAGACGAAAGATGAGATGCTTTTCGTTGACTACTCTGGGGAGCGCGACCGGTTCAACCTCGCGCGCCAGAAAAAGCGGCTGGGTATTTCCGTTCCCAAATGGCTGCAACATTTCGTGCCAGCGTAGAAAATCCATATCGATCTCCGTGAACGCCAGTTCATGGTCCAGTCGCACGCAAGGTTGAAGAGCTTCTTCGGAAAGGACCTCCCGTGCAGCTTTGCGAAATGCGTCGGCAAACAAGTCGAAATTTTCCTCGTGTAAGGCAAGACCCGCGGCCATTTCATGTCCGCCAAATTTGTCGAGTCTCTCCGCGCAACGGCTTAAGGCTTCGACGAGATTCAATCCCTCGATGCTTCGTCCGCTCCCTTTGCCCATTCCATTCTCGTCAAAACCAATCACGATGGTTGGTCGGTGATATCTACGAGCGATCCGCGACGCCACAATGCCCAGCACTCCCTGATGCCAATCGTGAGCTCCAACGACGATTGCTGCGTCGTATGTCGCATCAAACCGCTCTTTTAACTTCCCTGTCGCCAACTCGAAAATCTGCTTTTCCACTTCCTGACGCTCGCGATTTTGCCGGTCGAGTTCTGCCGCGAGCATTGTTGCTTCGCTGTCATCGTCAGTGAGCAACAGGCGTAACGATTTCTCCGCTGTGCTCAAACGCCCTGCGGCGTTCAATCGCGGACCAAGCCGATAACCAATATCCTCAGGCAAAATCGGCGGCCGTACGCCGGCAACCTGTATCAGCTTCCTCAGGCCGACCCGCGAGGTATGCGCAATCTCGATCGCGCCGCGCTGCACCAAAATGCGGTTTTCCGCGCGAAGCGGCACGATGTCCGCCACGGTGCCGAGTGCCACAAGGTCGAGCTTGGATTTCAAGTCGAACTCAGGCAGTGGCCGTGTTTTTAGCAACGCGTGGCAAAGTTTGAAGACAATTCCCACGCTGCAGAGATATTCGAATCCGGACTCCGTCGTTTTCGGATTTACGATCGCGATGCAGTAGGGTAACGCCGACTTGGGCTCATGATGATCGAAAACGATCACGTCCACACCGCGTTTCCTAAGGTCGGCAATTTCTTTCGATGACGAGGTCCCGCAATCGACGGCGATCAGCAGTTGGGGTCGATATTGTCCGAGACAACGCTCGATGCTTTCCGGGCTCAAGCCGTAGCCTTCCTCCATGCGCAACGGCAAGAACAACTCCGGAGCGCTGCCATATGCGCGCAACATTTCTGCAAGCAATGCCAGCGACGTCACGCCATCCACATCGTAATCGCCGAACAGCACGATGCGTTCCCGTCGTTGTAAGGCGTCGAGAATGCGAGAAACAGCCTCGCGCATTTGCGGCAGTAAAAACGGATCGCTGAGCGAACCCAGGCGCGGCCGCAGAAATGCGTCCACCTCTTCGGCGCAGCGAAATCCTTTTCGCAAAAGCAATCGTGCGATACACTCCGACCCGCAAATTTCGCCCCATGAAATAGCGCTGCCATTCAGTTCCTCAGGAGGCGCTAGAATCCATCGGTGTTGCCGAGTAGAAGCCTTTGGCGGCTCGGCCTCGACGACCTTGTCTCCCCGGCCTCTCGGAGTCTGAACGCTCGTGGGCTCACCTTCTACGCGGTGTTGCACTGAACAGTTTATTCGCGGAAAAATTTCTGACAAGATGCAGCAGCGTAGCCTCGCCTTATCGATGCCTCAGGAGTTAGATAGATATTAATCTCGCTACAAATAATCGTGATCAATGAGATTCCGCTGGCTAGCACTGCTCTGCATTTTTCTTCTGTTGGTGTACGGAGCCTCGCCGTACTTTTCATTCTGGCGATTCACGGCAGCGCTTCGGTCTGGCAACAGTGCGGCGCTGAGTGCGCGCATGGATTTTCCCGCTATTCGAGCATCGCTGAAGAAACAGCTTGTCGCTCGGTTCGCCCAGAGAACAACGAGCGACAAATGGTGGGGCAATCTTGGCCCGACACTGATTGACGCGATCGTTGATGCTTACGTTACTCCAGAAGGCATCGCGGCGCTGATATCGAATCCGGAAGTCCTGAAGAATCTTCGACATCCGCAGCAGTTCCATTTCCCTACCGGCAAAGCTGAAGAGTGGTCGAAAATAAAACACGCATTCTTTACGGGTCCGCGCACATTTGCGGTCGATCGAGAGGGAATTAAGCTCCGGTTCCGTTTCACAGGCTGGGGCTGGAAGCTCTATGACCTCGATCTTGGTCTGGGTCAGGCAAAGGATAGTTCTTCAGCGAACGGAATCGTCCGTTAAACAACACGGAACGTTAGATCCCGCTTCGGAAGTAGACTGCGTCTTTCACACAAATCTGCGAAAACTAGCAGGCCTTCTTTTTCTTTTTCGCCAAACGTGAATCGAAGATGTTGACGATAATAACGCGAGAGGAATTCGCGATTGAATTGCCGTCGCCAGCCAGGGTCACCGCCTCCGGCTACGATGTCTTCGATCACGTCGTCGAGATGGGTCAGGTTTTCATCGCGCAAAGCGCGCAGTCGATTCGCGATTTGTTCTGGATCAGCGACTTCGGGGCGGATAAGCCAGAGAGCGTAAACAAACGGAAGTCCGACGAGTTTCAATTCCGCCACGCTAGCCCGTCGGGCTGTGCTGTGCTGGACCAAGTGGGGATTCAATCCGCACTCCTCGATTAAACAGCGCAGCAGATTTGCGGAAGTTTCTGATGCGGGATCGAGTTCGATCTCTTCGATTTCTGCAACCTCGCCGCGGCGCGCAACAACAACGCTGTATACTGGTCCGTCTGAGGAAATGGAAACGTCATCAACGATCCTATAGATGGGATTGCGCAAAAATTCGAAACTGGAAACCAGCGCCACATCGAGATTGCCGGCCGCAAGTTTATTACAAAGCGCCGATGGGTGATCAAAGTCCACGTCCCCTCCCCACCCGTGGATGAGTGGGCGGGCGTTGAGATACTTTACGCAACCGATGCGGAGAGACTTCACCGTGAGGTGATTACTGAGGAGGTGAGAAGTGGGCAAGGAACAATGGTTTTCGGTTGCGCCTTCTCACCTCTCACTTCTCACCACGGTTACGCGCAAGCCAATTCCGCGGGCGCGCGTGGCTCAGTTACCTGATGCGGAGATACGTGCCGATAATGACTGTCGCGCTGTACCGGCTCGCGGCCCGCTTCGCGAATGGCGTGTTCGAGAGCAGCCACGGTCTGCTGCTGCGGAGTGGTTGCCCCCGCCATGTGGAAGATTTTTTCTTCCAAAATCGTGCCGTGCAGATCGTCCACGCCATAGCTGAGTGCCACCTGTGCAAGTGGCAGTCCAAGACTAACCCAGTAGGCGGTCAGGTGATCGATATTATCCAAATAAATGCGGCTCACAGCGAGATTGCGAAGCTGCTCGAATGCAGAAGCACGTTTGATGTCGGCAAGGATTCCGGGGGCTTGAGACGGTTCGAACGCAAAAGGAACGAAACCGGTAAATCCGCTCGTCTCATCTTGTAGTTCACGGAGTTGACGAAGGTGGTCCACCCGCTCGGGAAGCGTCTCGATGTGCCCGTAGAGCATGGTGCAAGTGCTGCGGCCGCCCATTGAATGCCAGGTTCGATGGACGTCGAGCCATTCGGCGGCAGTTTCTTTGCCGCGGCATATCTTATCGCGAACAGCAGCATCGAAAATCTCCGCGCCACCGCCGGTGATGGAGCCCAACCCAACCGCGCGCAGATTTTCCAGTGTATCGCGGATCGGCATCCGAAAAATTCGCTGAGCCAAATGGCGGACTTCGATCGCAGTAAAAGCCTTGATGTGAAGTTTTGGATCGAGAGCACGCAATCTTTGCAAAAGTTCCAGGTACCATTCCTTCTTAAGCGTAGGGTGCAGTCCACCTACCATGTGCACCTCCGTAACTCCGAGGGGAAGCGCGTCTCCTACGACCTGCGTAATTTCGTCGATCGCATATTCAAACGCGTGCGCATCGCGTTTTTTGGCGGCAAACGCGCAGAACTGGCAGGATAAGATACAAACGTTCGAGTAGTTGATGTAACGGTTGTGGATATAAGTCGCGTAATTGCCGTTCTTTCGTTCGCGCACCACGTTGGCAATCATTCCAAGAGCGTTAAGATCGTT
>QHRI01000200.1 GCA_003221375.1 Verrucomicrobiota bacterium | reverse complement strand
ATCACCGAAGTACGCAGACAGGAAGACGGGCAACTTAACGTCTTTGTGCGTGAAATCATGCAACCGAATTAGTCGGTTGCCCCGTTCGGCTAATCGGGATGCCGCTTGATCAAACGCTATGGAGACTCATGCCTCAAGGCGTAGAGGTACGTCTCCTCATGCACAAAGGAAATGTGCCTTAGTGTTGGCGGATACCAATTAATACTCGGGTAGCCTCAAGAAGGCTTTGATAAGGACGGACCGCCGGGCCATCCGGACATCGCAGCGCGATGTCCTATCACCTGCTCAGTCCGCGATCGCGCATGCCCAGCGCCAAAGGCGCATCATTCATCTTGAGCCTGGGGCGCTGCTCCAGGTTTCACGGAGTCCCAAACGCTAGCGCTGAAAGCGCGATTCACGTCGGCACAGTGCAATTGATTCGCGCCTTCAGCGCTGGCCGGTTCATCTTACAAAATCCCAGGGCGCTGCCCTAGGCTACCAATGAATATGCGCCGTTGGCGCCATGACCAATGATCTCATTCGCGTCTATTCGCGTGATTCGCGGGCTCATCAGAGCTACTCAGTCCGCGATCGTAGAATCAACTTGCCGTCGCGGACTTCAATCGTGCCGACGCCCGAGTCGTTCCGGTAATTGGCAAGATAATCTCGCAATCGTTTTGAACGATATGTCCAATTCAAAAGATCCCCTGGAATAGGCTCGCCGTTCACAGTGATCCCGCTTAGCTGCGGGTTCTCCACTGACTCCGCACCTTTTAGTGTGACTGCAATGTCTCCGTTAAAGTAATATCCCGGCCTGCCAATAAATTCTTCGAGCGGCGCACTCGCCTGGCAACGCAGACGATCTCCCTCAATGGAAGCAAACACCTTGCCGCGTGCGTCCCGATTAGTAGCAATCAAAGTGTTAAGGTCATCCGGTGTCAGCTCAAGCTCGGCGGGTTGACCTGCGCGCGCTTTCTGCTCGAAGTCCTGACAGCGCTCATGGACGGATTGAATTTGCGCGTCCGACGCCGTGAACTCAGGTATCGGCACGGGCGACTGAGCAATCGCGTGCGCTTTCGTCAACCAATAAAGGCCGTGGAAAATTGCCGAGTGGCGATGCAACCCCCAATACATCCCGGCAAAGCAAGCGATTCCCAGCACAATCGCAAACACAACAAGGGTGAGGCAACCCCTGGCGAAGCAGCCCATGCCTTTTCTTGGTGGTGGCGCGTCAACCCAGCCGTTCATAAAAACGTGGCCGGCGAAGAGTGATCAGCGGGCGCATTGGATTGAATGCAATTTACGGATCTCCAATCACCGATCGCCTCCCGATATTTTCGCCTGCGCTTCCATTAGTTTGTCATATAGCGCGCGCAAGCCGTCACCCAGCACGCGCGTGCCTGACAGAATAGGCATGAAGTTAGTGTCACCGCTCCAGCGCGGGACAACGTGAACGTGCAAATGATCCGTCACACCCGCGCCTGCGCATTCGCCAAGGTTCAATCCAATATTAAACCCCTGCGCTTTTGTCGCGGCGCGCAGAAGCGCCTGCGCGTGAGCAACCAGATTCCACAACTCGACAACCTCATTTTCGCCGAGCGCGGAAAGCTCTGCGGTTTTACGATATGGCACAGCCATCAAATGACCGACCGCATACGGATACCGGTTCATGATCAGGAACGAATTCTTTCGCCGTGTGATTACTAAATGCGCGGCGTCATCGCTGGCTTGTGCCGCCGCGGAAAGAAAATTCAGGTCACGCGGTTCCTTTTCGAAATACTCCACCCGCCACGGCGCCCAAAGCGTCTCTAATTCTTTCTTGGGAAATTCCTCTGTCGACATGTCTGATCGCCACGAGATTAGGAATCATGAACATCAAAGTCGAGACAGCATTTGCGATTTAGCCTGGTTGTTTCCCACCAAGTCATTGGGTAGGGCGCGACTTCTGGACGCGCCGAGACGGCTTAAGCATCGCTAATCACGTCGCGCGGATGATCGAGTATTGCATCTTGTTTTCTCTGCGCCAAAGATTGGAGCATGCGAACATTGATAAATCTCATCTTGCTGATCGTCGCTGTATTGTTGACCGCGACGAGCAATTCGAACGCTTCTCCAGAAGAAGATGCGAAAGCCGTCGCCGCGTTGGACACGAAATATCAAGCCGCAGTGAAGGTTAACGATGCCGCAAGCATGGATCAGATTCTGGCGGACAACTTCACCCTGGTAACCGGGCGTGGCGCTGTCTTTAGCAAAGCCGACTTACTCGACTCAGCTCGAAAGAAAGAAGTCACCTACGAGCGCCAGGACGAAGAACCGGGAACACAGAAGGTCAGAGTATGGAGGGACACGGCGGTTGTGACCGCCCTTCTATGGATCAAGTCCGTGCAAGGAGGTAAACCAGCTGATTACAAACTATGGTTTAGCGATACTTACGTTCGCACCCCAACAGGTTGGCGCTATGTCTTCGGTCAGGCTTCCCTACCCTTACCCAAAGGGTAGCGGTCGCCGCGGCGACCTGGAGAGTGCGTCTCGCGATCACACACTTGGATGCATTTTGGCCCACGAAACACACGAACAGACACGAATCTGAAACATTTCGGCTTGCTCCTTTCAGGCGACCCTGATAGCGAAGAATTCATGCTTTCGTTTTATCGGGATCTTCTCCTAAGGAGACTCCGGAATAGACGAAACTTTGTTTCGTCCAATTGTAGTTAGGTCCATGCGCAATTGGATCATTATTTCAATCGCTCTTGTTGTTATCGGTATCGGAGGTATCGCGGCGGCGGTGTTACTAAATCCGCTTCGCCGATCTGAGACTGATATTCGCGGGTGGTTGCTACACCAGGCGCCACTCGGCTCCAGTCGCCAGGAGGTAATGGTGCTGGTAGCCAGGCGTGGCTGGAAGTTCCATCCGGAATACCGCGGACGATTCATCAACAAGAGTGTTCCGGTTGGTGGGTTCGGAGCCGAGCTCGGGACGTATCTCGGCGTGCGCGACGTGAAAGTGGATGCTTACTGGAAATTTAGCGGGTCAGACAACCTCGACGATGTGTACGTCAACAAATGGAAAGAAGGCTTTTGAGACCTAACCATACGATGCAGCCAACCGCTTCACCGCGTATGGATTGACTTTTCCATGATTAACACACGCTCATTCCAAGCCAGCCCGCTGCCGTCAGCGGTGGCTGATCTTGAGTTTCGTT
>QHRI01000199.1 GCA_003221375.1 Verrucomicrobiota bacterium | reverse complement strand
ACTTCGTTGTTCAGAGCGGTGGGGGGACGGCGGCGATCCGGGGAGGATCGCCGCCACTTTTTTGGCGGATGACCCCAGAGCCTGCAATTCACTTCAGTTCTGTTTTTTCGTAAACGAAAACAGAAACACAAGGACTCCTAGTCCCGCGAAGATCGCCGCGGCGACGAAGCCTGTTGTCGTAATCTCTGCACGGGATTGAAAACCCGCTTTGAAATGAGCGGCGATGCCGATCAGAAAGAATAGAAGGCCCAGGCAGATCAGAATCACGCTGATCGCTTTTCGGTCATCGGACGAAATCTTCATCTGGTGGTGAGCAATCAGATATAATTGGCAGAGTAAAATTCAAGTGCACTCTTTAAATATAAGGCATTAATGTGGCTGGTGCGTTGGATTAAGCTCAGTTTCGGGCTGTTGGCTTTGTTGGTTATGCCCCTCCGGCTTAACGCCCAGGTCGATCGGATTACTGGAAGGAATTTCGCCACGCGATCGGAAGTGCTGGCACGGCATGGAATGGTTTGCACCAGCGTGCCCGCCGCCACGGAGGTCGGCATCGATATCTTAAAACGCGGTGGCAGCGCCGTGGATGCGGCGATCGCCGCAAACGCTACGCTCGGTTTGATGGAGCCGGTTTCCAATGGAATAGGCGGCGATCTTTTCGCAATCGTTTACAACGCGAAAGAAAACAAACTCTATGGGATCAATGGCAGCGGACGTTCCCCACTCGGTTTGAGCTATAACCAGATGAAGGCTGAGCTGGCAAAACTGCACCGCGAAACGGTCCCACCGACCGGCATGTTGCCGATCAGCGTACCCGGAACCGTCGATGCCTGGGCGGAACTGCACAGAAAATTCGGCAAACTGAAACTAAGTGATGACCTTGCGCCTGCCATTCACTATGCTGAAGAAGGTTTTCCGGTTACGGACTTAATCGCCTATTACTGGGCGTTTGGTCCGCGGCTTTATAAAGGATTGCCAGGCGCTTTTTTCGAGACATACACGCTCGACGGAAAAGAGCGAACCCCGGCTAAGGGCGATATTTTCAAGAATCCCGCGCTCGCGAAAACCTTGCGACTGATCGCTGAAAAAGGTCGCGACGCTTTTTATAAGGGCGAGATCGCAGACAAGATCGACGAATTCATGCGGGCGAATGGGGGCTTTTTGCGAAAAGCCGATTTCGAGAAACATACATCGACCTGGGTCGAGCCGGTTTCGACGAATTATCGCGGTTACGAGGTATTCGAGCTTCCACCAAACGGTCAGGGCATCGCGGTCCTGCAAATGTTGAACATCCTTGAAGGATTCGATCTCCGCGCTATGGGGCGCAATTCGCCCGAGACGCTGCACGCGATGATCGAAGCGAAGAAAATCGCCTGGGCCGATCGGGCGAAGTTTTACGCCGATCCAGCATTCGCAAAGATTCCGCTCCCCGGTTTGCTTTCAAAAAGCTACGCAGCCGAACGCCGCAAGTTAATTGATCCAAATCACGCGTCAAAGAAGGTCGAGGCTGGCAATCCGGCTCTGAATCAAGGCGACACGATCTATCTCTGTACCGCCGATGATGAAGGCAATATGGTCTCGCTCATTCAAAGCAATTATCGCGGGATGGGCAGCGGGATCGTGGTGCCTGGACTCGGATTCATGTTCCAGGATCGCGGCGAACTTTTTTCCATGGGGCCCGGCCATGCGAACGTTTACGCGCCCGGCAAACGTCCATTTCACACCATCATTCCTGGTTTTGTCATGAAAGATGGCGAACCATGGGAAGCGTTTGGTGTGATGGGCGGCGGCATGCAACCGCAGGGTCATGTTCAGGTGCTCACGAACCAGATCGATTTTGGCTTAAACGTGCAGGAAGCCGGCGACGGGTCGCGCTGGCAGCATGAAGGCGACAACGAACCGACCGGAGAAAAAATGACTGAATCAGGCGGCTACGTTGAAGTCGAGAGCGGCATTCCGTACGAGACTGTGCGAGAACTTCGCAAGAAAGGCCACGATGTGCGCTTCGATGTCGGTGGTTATGGCGGTTATCAGGCAATCAGAGTCGAAATGCACGATGGCCAGCGCGTCTATGTGGGGGCGAGTGAATCGCGCAAGGACGGGATGGCGGCGGGATATTAACCACGAAACGGCAAAACGAGGAATGCGCCGATTCGGCGACTCTCCGGTTCACCGATTCGATCTTCATCGGGTATTCTGCGCCTTGAGTTCTGCAAGCTTCTCTTCGGCGCGATCGACATCGGATTTTCCCGCGATGCCGAGCTTAAGAAGCTTTTGCTGGCGGCGTAAGTTTGCTTCTGCGGCCTCGAGCTCGGCACGCTCGCGTTTCGCGGTTGCGACTTGCGCAGCTTCCGTTAATTGCGCCAGCGCGGTTTTCATTGATTCCAGTTCGTCCCTGGTAATCTCGCCGGTTGCGAATTGAGACTCTTTTTCGGCAAGCTCTTCTTTTGCGCGAGCAACGCGCGCATTTGCCAGATCCGATTCGCACCGGACGACCTTCAATAACCGCTGCTCCACTTCCATTTTCGCAAGCACACCAATTTTATAGAGACGTTCCGCGCCGGCGGCATTTTGCCTTGCGCGTTCCAATTGTTTTTCCAAGCGCGCCATATCGCTGTTCGGCAATGGCTCATCCGAGAGATTCTGTTTTAATATCGGTGGCTCGACATCGAATGATTCGGGTTCCTCCGATTTGTTATCCGCTGATTGATCCGCGGCCCACACGGCCATCGTCAGAGCGAGAAGTGTGACCGGCAGGGCGAAAATGCGGGCCATTTCGCGAGTTTACCACGAATTCGTTGCGCCAGCATAGGCGCTTGTTCTCGCGTCTGCCGATCAGGCGCCGACATGCTCTTGTTCTTTTGTTTCCTCGAGCAATTTTGCCAGCCAAACGGGTGCTTCCATCTGGAGGTGGCGTTTTAGAATGTCACGAACGAAACAGCGAAAATCTCCACGGCAATCTGTGCAGAGTTTTTCCATCGTATACGCGCCAAGCATCCGATAACTTTCGAATTGCGACTCAGAGAAGAACTGATCGCTGGTGCTCTCGTGCGGAAACGCCGGATTTGTCTTGAAGTATTCGTAGATATCGCGGGGTTCGTCGCCGTAACACGCCGGCCTGATGTAAACGATAATGCCATCTGGAGCGTCGGCGCCGTCCACTACCGAGTAGCGAACCCGCCCGATGGCGCAGTTGTGGCCTGGAGTCTTTAGCGTTTCAATCGCGCTGCGCGGATAAATGCTCATAGGCTCGAAGTCGATCGGGATCCCGAAGTCGATGCGAATTTTGCGCACCGCGTCTCCAAGATCGGCAAAGGAACACTCCGGATCTTCGCCGGCGTCGCTCACGACGATCCAATGACAACGGCGGAGCACCATCTCGTAAAGACCAAGGTTTTCAAAGTGCCCTCCATCGGAAAGATTGACGTACTGATAGCGGTCGGTCGTATTGCCTGCCGCCTCGGAAAAGAGTGGCCCTACCGAGTATCGTGGACCTGCGAGCTTCCATGTTTTGCTGCCGGCCGGACCAGGATTTCCGAGCCACCATCCCAGGCGCACGTTAAACAGCGTCATTAAAAGACTGAGAACCGGAGAGGAATGGTATCCCATGTTGGGATTGGCGGCTGCGCCTGAGATAGCGAGTGCGGTTCCGAGGCTAATGCCATGTCCATATTCGCGCGACGGGCGGTAGCGAACTTGAAAAGATCCG
>QHRI01000198.1 GCA_003221375.1 Verrucomicrobiota bacterium | reverse complement strand
CGGCCGCTGAATCTATAGCGGCGACCTCTCGGTTGCTTGTAAAGACTGGTTGCTGGACTGACTCCACAGTTTTCCCAAACCAGATCCCCGTGATCGCAGCCGATGTGCCGGCGTGGCTGCAGAAAAATGGCGTCAAATTGCTGGGGTTGGATCTGCCCTCCGTAGACGAAATCGATTCGAAATCGTTGCAGAACCATCACGCGCTGGCGCGCGCCGGAGTCGCGATCGTTGAATCACTCGATCTGAGTGATGTCGGCGCCGGGATTTATCAATTCGCAGCGTTGCCGCTAAAAATTGCCGGTGGTGATGGTGCACCGATGCGCGCAATTCTCTGGCGCGACTGAATGAGCTGTTCGACCCGTACGCGCTGTAGTGTTCGCTGTCCTCAGCGGAGCGGGATTTCCCGTGCTGGACGGCGACGCGCTGAGGACGGCGCACACTACAGCTAAGCCACATGACAGGAAGCCTGCTTGAAGACCGGCGTACCATTTGGGTCGTTGCTGGCATAACCTTTCTCCTGTTTCTCGTCGGGAATTTGCCCTGGCAGCTCGATGACTACGATCAGGCGAAACAAGCATTCACTTCCTTCGAGATGATCAAGGAAGGTCACTGGTTTTACCAGCAGACGCCGCATGAACGCGTGGCAACCAAACCGCCATTGGTAGGATGGATTTCCGCGGGTCTCTTCGCTATCACCAGGTCATGGGAGGTATCATGGCGGCTGCCATCGCTTCTTGCTGCCATGGCGTTGGCGGTCTTGTTGTTTCGTACCGCCTGCTCCGCGTATGGAACAATTGCCGGTCTCGTTGCATTAGGTGCGTTTGGATTGAATCTGTTGAGTCCACGCCTGGCGACACTCGTACGCACGGACATGCCGCTGGCATTAGTGATCTTTCTAATCGGCCTGCTGATTTGGAGAAAAATCGAAGGGCAGGAGGAATGGAAACCGCGCGATCGAATTCGCCTCTTCGCTCTGCTGACAATCTCAATGTTAATCAAAGGCCCGATCGTGTATGCCTTTTTGCTTCCAGGCATCGGAGTGTTTGAGTGGTGGCGCAGGCGACACGTTCATGGGAGTTGTAGCCACGGCGCTGTGTCGCCGTGTCATGGGTCTCACGACGAGCGCCGCGATACAGCGAGGCGGCTACAGAGCGCATGGTCTGGTTGGTGGCCATGGATTGTGTCACTAGCTGTCTTCTTGTTATGGGTCGCCAGCGGCATCTTGTTTCAGCTTGGTTTCTTTGATGAGGTGGTCATGCGCGAATTTTTGGGGCGTTTCGGTGAAACAATTCATCGACCGCAGCCCCTCTATTTTTATCTGCCGCATCTGCTGCATAAGTTTGCTCCGTGGAGCATCCTCCTGATCGCGATAGCAATTTTCGACCTTGCGTCACGTCGATGGAAGATTGGCGCTGCATTTCGCGCGATCTCGCCGGGCATCTTCTGGCTGGTTTGTTGGAGTCTCGGCGGTTTGATCGCGATGTCACTGATTCCATCCAAGCGCGTCGATCGAATCTTTCCCGTTATCCCGCCGCTGTGTTTACTTTTAGCGGCACAAGTTTCGAGTAGGGGCGGCGCGCTGCGCCGGCCGGACGGTCCAAGCCGGACTGGCGCGGCAGCGCGGCGTCCCTACCTCGCTGCCGCATTAATCTTCGCGATCTTTTTTACCGGCGGTTACGCAACTTCGAAGGTCGTTAGCGGCTATCGCGATCATCGGGATGCCGTGGCTATCTTTGGACGCGAAATTCGTCGCGAAGCAGCGGCGCGTCACTGGCGTTACGAGGCGTTTTCTGCGAAAGACGAAGGGTTGTTGCTTTATGTGCGAAAACCGCACTACATCGAGCCAGATCGCGCGGTCACCGAATGGAACACTGGAAATCTCGACGCGCTTGTAGCCTCGACGGAGAAAGCTGCAAATCTTATGCCTCAGCTTCGAGGAGCTACTGTCTCTCAATTGAAACCCAATGAGCGAAAGAAAGGGCAGGGGATGGACTACGTTTTCATTACGCATTGAGCTCTACGTCCGCATCATGATGCTAGCGGTGACGTTATAAGTGGCGATCCAATGCTTTGGTAGGGCGCGACCGCCGGGCGCGCCGAAGGGCCATTCCAGCGGATGATCAGCCCTAGCTACTCTAAGTGGGTAAAGGCAGCTCAACGTAAAGACGCCGCCAGGGCTGATCATCGATGAGTCGCCAGCGATGACCTGTGCCCGTTGTATCGGCGGCCAGCAACACCTCGCCTGGACGCAACACAAATGTTTCGCCGTCGCGAGTCGTGAATTCGAGCGTTCCCGATAGTGTGATGACATACTGGGCGTGCGGCGCTGTATGCCAATCCAGAGCCGAACCAGCCGGGGTTTCCGCGAAATGGACTGCCGTCGCTTGTTGGATGATGCCAAGCGGAATCGTGTTGTATTCGACGTGTGAACGGCCATCGGCCCCAGTCTTCAGGTGGACGCAACGAATCATAGCAGCGGCCATTTTGTCATGAGTATGCCAGGAACGCCACGCCGAATGATGTGCTGCAATCATGGCTGAATCAGATTGACTTTTCACGCGCGATTGAACAAAACGAGCGGCATGAACTCTCGATTGATTGCTCCCATGGTCGCATTCGTATGCCTGCTCTCCGTTGCAGCTGAGCCCGCGCAGATTGCCGGAAGGATTCAAGTGTCCGAAGGTCCAACACCATTCATCAGTTTCGTCAACACCACCGTCACCGATGTCGTCGGCTTCAACTCTGCCCAGTTTCTGATTTTCCCAAAGACGGGGTCGGCCACGCGGCCAATCAAGGCCCGCTATGCGCGATCCTATTTGGAAGCGCGGGGTTATTTCAATCCACAAAATGGTAACCTCACGATTCCAGTCTTCGGCCTCTACGCGGGCCGCCCAAATCGCGTCTCGATCAATCTGGGTTTCAATGACCGAGTTCATCGATTGAGAAGAATCAATATTGTCATCACCACGCCTGCCTATGACGGAGGCACGTACTCCAATCCCACTGTCATACAGCCGCGATTACTAGGGACCGCTCTGAGCTACGACTTTATCCTCCTGAAGGGCTATGCCCAAAATAACACGCCAATCATTATCGACAGTGACGCCGAAATCCGCTGGGTTGGCACGGCGGGAGTAGGAGCCCAGAGTTGTATGCTCTTTGATAATGCATTTTACCTTACTTCCGGTACGTCGCTTCTTCGCACTGAGTTCGACGGCGTGACGACACCTGTGGCCGACTACAGCGCGATTGGCGTCACCGGGTTCCATCACAATATTGACCCGGGCCGCGAGGGAATGATCATCGACGTCGATACCGTCGACCAAACTGAGAGCGTTAATTTGGAAGTCGACGCCGACGGCGCTGTTCTCCGAACCTGGAACCTTGCCGATATCATCAGTGCCGCGATGGTTGCCGGTGGCGATGATCCAAGCCTGTTCGTCTATCCGGCGCCAAACGATTGGTTTCACAACAACACCTGCGCCTACCGCAGCTCTGACGATTCACTCATCGTTTCCAGCCGGGAAAATTTTGTCATCGCGATTGATTACGACACCGGAAACATCAAGTGGATTCTGGGCGATACGACAAAGCACTGGTATGAGTTCCAGTCGCTGCGTGAATTTTCTCTTAGCCTCGCCCAGGGCTCATTACCGCCGATCGGTCAGCATTCTCTGTCCATGCCGGGTGACCAATTACTGCTCTTCGATGATGGAGCCGGCAGTAATTTCCAGCAACCGCCGGGCGAAACTCGCAACTACAGTGCTCCGCGCAAGTATCAGATCGATCTCGGTGCGTTTGAGGCGACTGAGACCTGGCATTATTACCCCGACCCGAGTGTTTATAGCCCGTTCTGCAGTAGCGTTTATGAAGATGCACCGAACAACTACCTTATCGATTACACGCTTGGCGGACCCTATGTCTATACCGGCATCGTTGGCCTCGATGCCCTGGGTAATGTGGCTTTCAACTATCAATACGATGAACTGAATTTTTGTGGAACGGCTTGGAACGCGATTCAGATCCATTGGGAGGACGTGGACCTGGAGTAACACGTTTATGGTAGGGCGCGACCGCAGGGCGCGCCGAGTGATACGGACGGCCTGCGCAACTTTCCTACCTACACAGGTCGCTGTTAGTCGCCGTGCTGTGACCAGACGTAGCGCTTGCCGTTCCAGTAAATCAGCGCGCTAGCTGCCTCGCTCTTGCTTACAAGGAGCGCGTCGCCGCGAAGTTTTGGAGCACTTGTTTCATCAGTCGCGTGGTCCCTGGCGTGGATCCGCCAGGAATCCATCCACTCAAAGTCATCACCGCCATTACCAATGGCAGTTCCTGCTCCGAGTATTGTTACCTTGCCGGTCGAACCGTGAACGATCGCAATCCCGAGTTTTCCGGTGGAGCGCTCCTTCACCAGAGCAGCTGCGTCAATCTTGCTGTCGCCGTCGAAGTCTCCACGCAGATAAAAGGGATTCATGCGATAGGAGAGTTCGTATTTCTTCGCGAGTGATCCATTTGTGATGGCTCTCTCGATCAGCTCAGGAATTTCATTCCGATGCGCGGGCACACCCGGTATTGCGGACCAGGCGGCTTCGGATTGAGTAATTGCTTTCGTCTTTAGATCAATTTGATACGTAATGCCGCGTTCGGATTTCACAATGAGTGTTTCATCATGGACACCTAGCTTATCAATGAAAAACCATTGAACGTCTTCCTCCAGCTTTGGATCGATACGATTAGTAAACACCGTCAAATCCCAAAGCTTCCTATTGGTCTGGACGTCCCACGCTTCGATATGTGCGCGGCGACCGTCGTCATTCGGTGCGATGTACCGTACGCCTTCATGAATCACCGGCTCAACCGTTGCTGGCGGGGTGCGTTTGCCAAAGCTCGACTCCGCCAGGAGCGCTAGCGCGAAAAATATGACGCTGAAACGTGTCACTCAGTGAAGATCAAGTAAGATGAAGCTCAGCTAGGCGGGTTAGACAAGACGGGCGCGAGCTTTGTAATTGGTGAACTCGTTTGGCTGCTTGCCGGTAAATGTCGTTACTCGGTTTATCCTTATGCTGGCAATCGCTCCTACCGACTGGGTAGCTCCTTGCTTGGTAGTTTCGAGAACTTCTCGTCCATGCCGCGCTCGGCGCGCTGGTGACTTATCTCGTCCTTTTTCTCTTTGAGCATCGATATTAACTGGTTCATCCCATTGGCGAGATTCGTATTAGTAGACTCCCATTCGGTTTTGCTTTTGAATGTGACGCCGGGATATCCAGCCTCCAAATCAGGTATCCGGCGTCCTTCTTTCTGGACTTGTTCCAGAATCTTCACAAGCCCATCTGTATCACCGAAGGCGTAACCATTGAGATACGGCCCCACTAGCTGATAAAAGGCGTTCTGAGCGTGCAACAGCTCAAACCCGGGGCTACCGATTGTTCCCATCTTGGTCTGATCCACGAGAACGCCAAACTGGCGACCGCGATACTGTGCAGAATAAAACCAGTAAACTGCTTCTTTTCGGTAGCCCAGGTCGTATAACCGGATTGCAGCGACATACAGCTCGGGGAACGTGAGCCGGTCCCAATCTTTCTTCATCTCGGCGATGGTAGCAAGAAACTCATCCTCCTTCGCCGAAGCCAGACCGGAACTAAACCGACCGACTTTGACCTCTGGACCTTTCGAATTGTAGTAGGGCGTCACATAGACATCGATGTGCGAGGGATTGATCTCCGGTTGCGCGGCTTGCAACGCGAGCGATGTGACGTTCATCGCAACGAGTGCAACTGCGAGTTTGTTCATTTTTTTAACGAAGGGGGCCAAGCCGCAGCAGACAAAAGTTGGTGATCTTCGCCATT
>QHRI01000190.1 GCA_003221375.1 Verrucomicrobiota bacterium | reverse complement strand
GCCCAACCGCAGACAGCGAGCTGAAGCTCAAGATCGTCTTCGTTGGTCATGTTGACCATGGCAAGTCCACGCTGATCGGTCGCATCTTGCACGACACAGGTTCGTTGCCCGAAGGCAAAGTCGAAGAGATAAAGAAGGCATGCGCAGCGGAGGGAATGGGATTCGAATTCGCTTTTTTGCTCGATGCCCTTCTGGAGGAGCAAAAACAAAACGTCACAATTGATACGACCGAAATCCCTTTTCGAACGCCGCGACGCGAATACGCGATCATCGATGCGCCCGGACATAAGGAATTCTTAAAGAATATGATCACCGGCGCGTCGAGAGCCGACGCCGCCATCCTGGTGATCAGCGCGGACGAAGGAGTGCGCGAACAGAGCCGACGTCACGCCTACCTGCTGAGCATGCTTGGTATCAAGCATCTCATCGTGGTCGTAAACAAGATGGATCTCGTGGATTACTCTGAAAAACGATTTCGCGAGATCGAACAGGAATATCGGAAATTTCTTCGCGAGCTTGGGTTGGACGCACGGACGTTTATTCCGGCCTCGGCCAGGGAAGGCGAGAATGTCGCGCGCACGGGTATGAAAATGAAGTGGTACGGCGCGTCTAGTGTTCTCGAAGCACTTGATTTGCTGGAACCGCAGGAACGCGATGTCGATCTTCCACTTCGCTTTTGTGTTCAGGATGTTTATCGCTTCGACGGTCGCCGGATTATTGCAGGCCGGATCGAGACGGGAACGCTAAGGGCGGGGGACCAACTGGTGTTTTCACCGGCGAACAAGGCGTCCATGGTTGCTACGATCGAGCGTTGGAACGCGCAGGAAAACGGCCCGGCTGTCGCGGGAGATTCGATCGGGATCACCCTTAGTGAGCAGATTTTCGTCGAGCGCGGCTATGTCGCGTCGCGCGAAAATGAAACGCCGATCGAGGCAAATCGTTTCCATGCGGACCTTTTCTGGATCGTACGCGAGCCGCTGCGCATTGGACATTTGTACAGCCTCCGGTTGGCAACCCAGGACGTTAAGTGCGAGGTCGTATCGATCGAGCGAGTCATGGATTCTTCGACACTGGAGACGAAGAGCGACGGACGCGAACAATTAGAGCGAAACGAAATCGGCAGACTTACAATCCAAACCCGTGGACCACTCGTCCTCGACAATCACGATCGCATTCCGAACCTCGGACGGTTTGTTATTATAGATGACGGGCAAATCTGTGGTGGCGGAACGATTTTCGGCGGCGTTTATACGGATCGCACCGTTACAAAAAGCAAAAATATCTTTTGGACCGAAGGAAAAATTACTGCCAACGCGCGAGCAGTTCGGAGCGGCCATCGGGGGGCAGTTGTTTGGTTGACTGGCCTTTCTGGGGCCGGCAAATCGACCATTGCTCAGTCACTCGAACGCGAGCTGTTCCTTCGCGGTATGCAAACGTACGTTCTCGACGGTGACAACATTCGGCATGGATTGAACTCAAATCTTGGGTTCTCGCCAGACGACCGGGTGGAAAATATTCGCCGCGTAAGCGAAGTCGCCAAGCTCATGGCGGACGCCGGCACGGTAATAATTACCGCGTTCATCTCGCCTTATCGGATGGATCGCAGCCGCGCGCGAGAGATTGCGCTGGAGGGCAACGCAGAGTTTATCGAAGTGTTTGTTGAGGCGCCGCTGGAGGTTTGTGAAGCGCGCGATCCCAAGAATCTCTACAAAAAAGCGCGGGCCGGTCAGATTCGCGAATTCACCGGCATTGACGCGCCCTACGAAGCGCCCGAGGACCCGGAGATTGTCGTGCGCACCGATCAACAGACCGTCGATGAATCTGTTGCGACGATTCTCGAACAGCTGCTGCCGCGTTTGAGGGCAACGGAAATAAATGACTAGCCGCAATCGCAGCGGCAACACGGTAAATGCAGACGTGTCGCCCGATTGGCAATCTGGTTCGCGACTGACACGGCTACCACAACAGACGAACAACATTCGAATTCGAGACGCCAAACCAAGCGACGCTCCGGAGCTTGCCATGTTGATGTGCGAACTCGGCTATGAAACCAGGCCCGTAGAAATGGAAGCACGCTTAAAGTTGATTTTGTCGAACCCGTCTTACAAAACCTTTGTGGCTGTAATGGATGGCTGCATCTGCGGGATGATCGGCACGCTCACATATCCAAGTTATGAGCACAACGATCCGTCCGGACGAATTCTTGCCCTGGTGACATCGAGCACAGCGCGCCGCCGCGGAATTGGCCGCGCGTTGATTGCAACTGCGGAGAAAGATTTTGGTCAAAGAGGAATCAGGCGTATTGCTTTGGATACACGGCTTACTCGAGAAGTAGCACACAAGTTTTACGAGTCGTTGGGCTACGAGCAAAACGGGTGGCGATTTGTGAGGCAACTTCCGGTAAGCAATTGACAGACACTCGATGTGGCGAGGTTGCAGCCTTATTGCGATGGCAGCAGTAGCGCTGATTGAAATTCAAACTGCGCCGGCAGCCGAGACTTCAAATAAACCGGCAGAAACAGAAGAGGTAACGGTCACAGCAGAAGGGACCGGCTCACTCACCTCGGTGTCGCCCGACGAATCTGCGAAGCAAAAAGAGCAAGTTCCAGGCGCCTTCACAATGAAGACGGCCGATGAGATGAAACTGGGCCGTTCGTCGAATTTCGAAGACTTTCTGCCGAGAACACCAGGCGTTTTTCTTCAATCCGAAAACGGTGCCGAGGTTTCAAAGATTTCGATTCGAGGATCCGGAATCACCTCCGAGGATGAGCCACTGGGCGTCATGTTTTTACTCGATGGCTTGAACTACAATCAGGGGGACGGCGAAGCCATTCTGGAAGATTTCGATGTTTTATCGCTCAGCCATGCGGAAATTTTTCGCGGTGCGGATGCATTAAAATACGGTGCACTCACGCTTGGCGGTGCAATCAACCTCGTGCCGCTCACCGGGTACAATGCGGCGCCGTTTCAAGCTTCGCTCGAAGGTGGAAGTTACGGTTACTTCCACGGCGAAATGAGCAGCGGCGCAGTAGAAGGTGCGTTCGATCAGTTCGGTTCGATTGGTCTCAGAGAGCGCGACGGCTTTCGCGAGCATAGCCGCGAAGACACAGAAATCTTTTTTGCTGATCTCGGTTACAAGTTCAGTGAACAGGCCGAGAACCGATTTTATCTCACGCTGGATCGGACCGATCGGAACCTGCCTGGCGGGCTGACGAAGTCAGAGATGGAAGACTCGCCCTCGCGGGCAAATCCGCTGGCGATTGCGGAGGATTGGAACAAAGAATGGAATTACATTCGGCTGGCGGACAAGCTCAGCATTCGGACCGATGACGTTCAACTTGATGCAGGCGCGTTCTGGTTCCATCGCGATCTTGAGAATCGAGGATTCTTTTCGCCGGATTTTCGGCAGGGGATCGAGATGTTTTATTCGGACAATTTTGGCGGAAATCTGACCTTCGTTAGCCGGCGCGAACTCTTTGGGCACCGGAATCTTTTCACAATCGGGCGGAGCCCGCAATTCGAAGACGAGCACAGCCAAAACTACGAAAATCTCTTCGGGCGCACAGGCTCGACGACAGGACGCGGTGAAGGCATTTCGCTAAATCTTCCATTGTACCTCGAGGATCAATTTTACGTTGCACGTCAATTATCGATCCTCGCTGGAGTGCAGGCCATTTTTGCAGAGCGTCATTTCATTGATGAATTCGTCGGCGATGCGGAAGGGAATCAATCGAATCGGCAGGATTTTTGGGGTTTCAATCCCAAGTTGGGTGCGATTTACGAAGTCAATCACGAGATGCAGGCATTTGTAAATTTCAGCCGCAGCTGGCAACCACCTTCGCTCGATAATCTGGTTGAGTTTACGGAGGGCCCGGATTCAAGCGTTGTTTACACACCACTGCAGCCACAGCACGCCTGGACGATCGAGATTGGAACGCGCGGAGAAT
>QHRI01000189.1 GCA_003221375.1 Verrucomicrobiota bacterium | reverse complement strand
CACAGTTTAAGGAAAACTGCTCCCCGGCATGCAGCACGTTACCGCGTTCTCAAGTCCGCAAACCGTCCCCGCTGCGCCTGCAGCCGCGCGAAAGCCGAGCTTGTGGATTTTGGACAGTTGGCGCGACCTGGTTCTCTACGTCTGCACGCCGCTGTTAATCGTGCCGATCTTTCTCCTGGCACAGGCGCGTTGGAGCGCCCAGGACATTTATCTTTTCGTCGCGGCATTTGGCGCAATGGGCCATCACTTGCCGGGAATGATCCGTGCCTACGGCGATCGCGCGTTATTCCAGCGCTTCAAATGGCGCTTCATTTTTGCGCCGATTTTTTTGGTTGTCGTCTGCGCCGCCTTTTCCATTTGGGATCTTAAAGGCATCGTGCTCGTGGCTTTTGTCTGGGGCGTTTGGCACGGCATGATGCAGACCTATGGATTCTGCCGTATTTACGACGCGAAAGTCGGTTCGTTTGCGCAGCTAACGCGTCGTTTGGATTTCGCATTGTGCGGGATCTGGTTCGTCACTGCTGTCCTGCTTTCGCCGCAGCGAATGACCGATACACTCGAAACCTATTATTCGGCCGGTGGACCTTTTATCCCGCCTGCATTCCTCCACACTGCGCAGCAAGGGTTGCTGGCGGTGGCGATCGCAGTTGCGGGATTGTTCCTTGCAAATTACGTCTGGTCGTGGATTCGCGGGCAGCGACCAAGTCCAGTGAAGCTGGTGCTCCTCCTCACGAGCATATCTTTCTGGTGGTACTGCAACAACATCGTGGCGAGCGTTCTGGTTGGTGTTGCGTTGTTCGAAGTCTTTCACGACGTCCAGTATCTCTCGCTGGTTTGGATTTATAATCGCAAACGTGTCGAGTCCGACAGCGCGATTGGCGGGTTCATGCATTTTGTGTTCCGGCGCAGCGGCTCGCTGATTGGTCTCTATATTGGCTTAATCTTCGCGTACGGAGCGCTCGGCTATTTCAAGTCGAGCGTCGGCGTCGAGTCAGTCAAAAGCATTCTCGCCGGTGTGGTGACGGCGTCGGCGTTGCTCCATTTTTATTACGACGGATTCATCTGGAAAGTGCGCGAGAAATCTACCAGGCAATCTCTCGGGATCAGCGGCGGGACAGCGGATGTTTCCGCAAGGGGTTTTCTTCCGGGCTGGGCGTTGCACGGGGTGAAATGGGTAGGCATTTTCGTCATTCCGCTGGGAGCGCTCTGGCTTGGACAGACGCACACGGCGCGGAGCGAACTTGATCGCGTCGCGATGATCGCGGCCGATCTTCCAACCAGTTCCCGGGCGCACTTGAATCACGCTACTGCTCTGCAGGACGCCGGTCGAGTTGATGAAGCGGCCGAGGCTTTTTCCAATTCGCTTCGTCTAAACTCCGATTCCGCGAAGGCACATGCCGGTCTGGCGACCATTCTAATTGGGAAGGGAGAATTGGATGAAGCGCACAAGCATTATGAAGCGGCGCTGAAAATGGAACCGAGCAACGCCGAGTACCACTCCGGATATGCCTATCTTCTTGAGCAATTAGGCCAAGATGATCAGGCGGCGGCGGAATGCGAAGCCGCAGTCCGGCTGGCGCCAAAATCCGCGCTGGCGCACCACAGCTACGGCGCGTTTCTGGAAAAACACGGCAAGTTGGACGAGGCGACTGCTCAGTATCGAGAGGCGGTGCGGGCTGATCCTGGTTTAGTTGATGCCCAAATCGATCTCGGGACGGCGCTCCTGGAAAAAGCCGATCTATCGGAAGCAAAAGTGCATTTACAAGCGGCGATCAAACTCGATCCAAAGCTCGCTCAGCCGCATAACTATTTGGGAAAAATTTTTATGCGCGAAGGCAATATTCCCAGCGCGATCTCGCAATTCGAGGAAGCGTTACGTCTGCATCCCGACTTCCCGGAAGCTGAAGAAAACTTGCGCATGGCCAAGGCGAGCGACAGCGGTTCCCTGACGCTATCGCCCAGGTAGGATCATCGCCTCATCCTGAAGCTACTGGTTAGAAACGCCAACAATCACCATGGCGGCCGTGATAAGTAATCATCGAATCGACCGTCTTGAATCTGTGAGAGGAGTCGAGGAAACGGCTCGCGGCTGATCATACATCCACGCGCGATTTCGACGTCACCGTGAGGAAGCGCTACCGAACCAACGATCTTCTGATACACAACGCGATCACAGCGACGCAGACCAACCAGAATGTAGAGCTCGCCCGCCGGCGTCGCATGAGCAAGCGCGGCTTGTAAGTGTTGAGAGGCATCTGGACGATCGAGAACAGCTCGCAAATTTCGTTCACCTTCGGACATGAGCCCGGCAACACCAATTCCTCCAAACGCGAATGATTTTGCAGCGGCAAGGTCACGCGCAGGTGAATTCTCGGGCGTAGCTGCTAGTGAAACATCGGACTGTACCATTACAATTCCGGCGATGAGAATGATAATAAATGTTTTCATAGTGCAAGCGGCCTAACGAGACACAAGATCAGCGACCGTCCGAGTTAGAAATAAAGTTCGCTTGGTCTCAACGTTAGACATAAGAACGGCCAGCGGTTCGCTGCATCGCTTGCTTAAGCTTTATTCGCGGGCAATTTTGGCATTTTGAATTCTTTCCAGCGTCGTTCCTGCTCATCGAGTGAAACATCCTCGGCGTGTGTGGCCACCCACCAAACGTTGCCACAGGGATCCTTGATGCCGCCATACCGCTCACCGGAAGGCAATGTCATCATCGGAAAAACCGAAATCCCGCCGGAGCTGAGGGCACGCTGATATACTGCGTCGCAATCCGTGACGTATAAGTAAATTGAGCTGGGCATCGGTCCAAATTCTGGAGTGGGGTCAGCAAGCATGAGCATCGAATCTCTAATTCGCATGGTCGCGTGCATGACTGCGCCATCCGGGCGCTTCTGCTGGAAGATCAACTCGCCCTCGAATGCTGCGGTGATGAACTCGATCAACCGCGATGCGCCCTGGGCGAATAGATATGGTGTGATGGCGTGAAATCCCTCAGGAATTGGCTTTGCAGGCATTTAGTGTGTTGGGTTGGTTGTTGGCGTAGAGCCCCATTCGGCCTAACGAGAATTAGACGAGCATCCGCATTTAAAGGCGAACATTTTTTTGTCGAAAGATTCGGATTACGAACACGAGCACCAGCCTTCGCAGCCGCTTCGGCGGAGTAGGCGGCTATGTCCCGCCAGGCCAGAGAGGAAAACGCCCAACGTTGAACGCTGAATCAGAAAGTGCGGATATAAGCTTTTTTGCGCAGGCCGGCGATCCAGCGTTCCTGAAGTTGCTGCGCTTCGTCCTGGATCAGTTTCTTCTCGATATCGGCGCGCGCTTCGGCGAGTGATTTCGTGGTGCCGCCACGTTTGTCCTCGACTTTGAGAATATAGTAATTGCCGGCGTAATCGATGATATTGCTGATTCTGCCGACTGGCATGTTGAAGGCGAACTTTTCCAAGGGGGCGGCAAGCGTGTTGCGTCCAATCCAGCCCCAGTCGCCGCCATTGTCTTTCGTGCTGTCCTCAGAATAAACTTGCGCCGTTTGTTCGAATTCTCCACCTGACGCGAGCCTGCCGAGCACTTCTTCGGCCAGCGCCTTTTGCGCCTGGGCGTTCCCAGTGTCCTTTTGGCCGGAAATCATGATCATTCGCAGCTTGATCTCTTCCTTGCTCGTAAATTCGTCGTGATGCTTCCGGTAGTAATCTTCAATTTTCGTTGGGGACGCGATCATTTGCGTCTTGACGTTATGGCTGCGCATCGCCTGGACCATGATTCTTTCCATCTCATGATATCGTGCACGCGCTGGTCCACAACGTGATCCGGGATTTGATAGCTTTCCTTTTTGAACGCCTGGATGATAAGCCGTCGGTCGATCAGATCCTTTAGGGCAAGCTGCCGGACTTCTTTCAGCTTGTTTTCCAGGTCCTGACCGGTGAATTGCGATCGCAACAGTTTTTCGCGCGGCGCGGACAACGCGCGCACCTGCGAGTATGTGATGACGTCGCCGTTCACAATCGCAGCGATGCCATCCACTACCTGAGCCTCTTGGGCGAACGCATCGCAACAAATGGGCAATAGAGCAGACCCACAGATCGCCAGCGACACGACGGCAAACGAACGCACGAAGTTTCTCATAATTTCTTAATCAATTCCAGAATCTCCCAGAGATGCTGCTCGATTTTGGCTCCAACTAAACGAGGGAATTTGCCCGCGACAAGTATAAAATCCCCGCGCCGGGTCAACATCAATTTGCGTTCACGCACCTCGACGCGGCTTACCCCTGATTTCGCCGCGGCGAGCTTGATTTCGATGAGACTAAACAAATTGTCAACCGCCGGCGGGAACGGCCCAAACCGGTCCCGCCAGTCGCGGCGCAGGCGGTCCAATTGCTCGTGTGTGGTGACTTCCGCCACGTTGCGATACGCCCGGATGCGCAGGCCAGGATCGCCGATGTAGGTGATTGGAATGAACGCTGGGATGCAATGTAGCGCATGCGTCTCGCTTGCGGTCTGAGGACGCAAGCCGGAGGCTCGCGCTACACTCGGAGTAACGAACTCCGCTTCGTTTGTAGCGACGAAATCAAGCTTTACGTCGACATCGAGGCGAAACCGAGGCCTTTTGCCTTTGACCTGGGCCACAGCCTGTTTGAGAAGTTGACAATACAGATCGAAACCGATCGCAACGATATGGCCGCTTTGAGCGGTGCCCAAAATGCTTCCGGCGCCGCGAATCTCCAGGTCGCGCATGGCGATTCGAAAACCCGCGCCAAGCGAGCTGTACTGTTTGATGGCGCTGATCCGTTTGCGCGCTGCGCCCACTGTCATCATTTCGCGCGGAAGCAACAAGTAAGCGTACGCCTTGTGGTCCGCGCGCCCGACCCGCCCACGCAGTTGATACAAGTCGGCGAGGCCAAACTGGTCAGCCCGATCGATGATGATCGTATTTGCATTTGGGATGTCGAGGCCGCTTTCGATGATCGTCGTGCAAACGAGCACGTCGATTTTCCCGGCAATGAATCGCGCCATGACGCCTTCCAGTTCGTCGGCATCCATCTGGCCGTGCCCGATCTCAACTCTGGCCGATGGACAAAGATCGACAACCCGGTCACGCACCCGCTCGATGGTCGCTACGCGATTGTGCAGGAAAAATACCTGGCCTTGGCGTTCCAGTTCGCGATCAATCGCAGCGCGAATGAGCCGGTCGTCGTAAGCGGACACTACTGTTTCGACGGGAAGACGGTTCAACGGCGGCGTCTCGATGGTGGACATGTCTTTTACGCCGACGAGCGAAAGATAAAGAGTTCTCGGAATCGGTGTGGCCGACAGCGTCAGTACATCGACCAGCTTAAAAAGCTCTTTGAATTTTTCCTTGTGCAGCACGCCGAAACGCTGCTCCTCGTCGATTACCACAAGGCCGAGATCTTTGAATACAACGTCCCCCGAAATAAGCCGATGCGTGCCAATGACAATATCGACGCCGCCTTTGCGCAATAGCTGCAATACTTTCTTTTGTTCGGATTGGGAACGGAAACGGCTGAGCATCTCGATGCGCACCGGGTAATCGAGCATGCGTTGCCGGAACACCTCGAAATGTTGTTGAGCCAGGACGGTAGTCGGCGCGAGCACAGCTACTTGTTTGCCGTCCATGACCGCTTTGAACGCGGCGCGGACAGCCACTTCGGTCTTGCCAAAACCGACGTCACCGCAGATCAGACGATCCATTGGTTGGGGACGTTCCATGTCGATCTTCGTGTCAATGATCGCTTTCATTTGGTCCGGTGTTTCGCGGAACGGGAAAGAGTGTTCAAATTCCGCCTGCCATTTTGTGTCCGGGGCGAATCCGTATCCCGGATGCGTTTCGCGCTCTGCCTGGACTGCCAGCATTTTCCCGGCGTAATCAAAAATGGAGGCGACCGCTTTTATTTTGGCCCGGGCCCATCTCCCGTCGCCGAGTGAGCTGAGAGGCGGCGATTTTTTTCCTGCGCCAACGTAGCGGGAAACCAAATACGCCTGCTCGAGTGGAACGTAGAGCTTCGCTTCGTCTGCAAACTCGAGCGCGAGAACTTCCTGCTGCTCTTCCTGGTAGGGACGGACCGCCGGGCCGTCCGTGACCTCAATAGCTGGCGCGCCCCGCGATCGCGCCCTACCGATTTTCAACAATCCGAGAAATCGCCCGATACCATGCTCCAGGTGCACCACGAGATCGCCCTCGTTGAGCTCACTGAAATCGATCTGTACGCGATGGCGTTCTGCGCGGCGCAGGCGCCTGCGAGGATGGGCCGCAAACCGCCCAAATAATTCCGCTGCCGAGAGGACGACGAGATTAGCTCCGGGAAAACAAAACCCGCGGCCGAGGGTTCCTTCAACAAACTCAACGTCCTCGATCGCACCCGCCATGATTTCGCGAAAGCGCTCGATCTCGCCCTCAGTCTGGAAATAAATGACAATCTTCGCATTGTTCGCCCGCCATTCTTGTAAACGTTCGACAAACTGCGCGCGTTTCGCCTCGGCGAGCACCAAATCGCCGACCGCAAACTCCCCGACCTCGCAATCCTGGAACGCGGCGCTGAAATCTTCCGGCCCGGTCTCGATCCAGCCTTCGCTGATCTGGATATGCGTACGCCAAACTTGACTGCTTAAGGCAGTCAAGTTGTCGTCTTCAGGCTCGATGTCGATGACCAGATCGCCCTCGGGGATGTAATCGCGAACATGACCGCTCTGATCCATCGCTCCCTGGTCGAGCAAAATCTCGACTGACTTCAGATCGCGCACCGAAGTTTGCGTGTCGATGTCGAACTCGCGAAGGGATTCGATCTGATCGCCGAAGAATTCCACCCGAAAAGGCATTGAAGCCTGCCATGAATAAAGGTCGACAATGCCGCCACGAACGGCGAATTGTCCGCGAGTGGTGACCTGGGCGACGCGCTCGTAGTTACTTCCTACAAGCCGTTCAAGCAGGCTTTCCATCTTCGCGGCCGCCCCGCGCTGAAGTTGGGTGACGGCAGATTCCAACGCGCCGTGCTCCGGCGCGGCTTGATCAAGACTCGCCCGTGTTGCGACAATGACATGCCGACCCGTTCCGCGCCCAATTTGTAAGAGAACTGCCAGTCGTTCCGCGGTAATTTCCGGGTCCGGCAAAACATTTTCGGCCGCTGCAAACTCTGCTTCCGGGAGGAACAGTGCGTCCGGCTGCCAGTTGAGCAGACTTTCGTAGAATAACTCTTGAGAATGGACACTGGGACAGAGGATCCAAATCGTGGAATCGGCAGCCTCCCGATCATCAGGGGAT
>QHRI01000188.1 GCA_003221375.1 Verrucomicrobiota bacterium | reverse complement strand
TTCGCGCGCCGCGCTGATGACTGGGCGTTACGAGCAGCGCTTTGGCTTTGAGCGTCAGCTGTTGCCGGCGGTAGGTAACCCACGGCTAGGATTACCTAATTCCGAGGTGACGCTGGCGGAGTTACTCCGACCGGCTGGGTACGCTTGTGGAGCAATAGGCAAATGGCACTTGGGCAGTGCACCTAATTTGGTGCCGACCAGCCGAGGTTTTGATGAGTACTTTGGGTTCTTGGGCGCCGATTCGCCTTATTATAATGCTGATCTCTATCGAAATACGAGGCGCATAACCGAATCCCGATATCTCACTGAGGCTTTCACGCGTGAGGCAGTGTCATTCATTAACCGTCACCAGGCACAACCTTTCTTTCTTTACCTTGCCTATAACGCCGTGCACAGCCCTTACGACAGGCCGCCACAACAGTACATGGATCGGGTTCAAAACATCCCCGACCCCGCTCGCCGCATCTATGCCGCCATGGTTCTCGCCCTGGACGATGGCATCGGCCAGGTACTGCAAACGCTGCAGGCGGATAATCTACTTAACAGTACACTTATCTTCTTCTTAAGTGACAACGGCGCGCCCGATCATGGGTTCACCCGAAACTTGCCGTTGCGCGGCTACAAAACCGACGTGCTCGAGGGCGGGATTCATATCCCATTCGCCGTCCAGTGGACAGGCACAGTGCCAGCTAACCTAGTTTACGAGAAACCGATAGCTTCGCTGGATATCGTGAGTACAGCCGCCAGCGCGGCAGGAGTTTCTCTGCCCGGTGATCGCGAGTACGACGGGCTTAACGTTCTACCTTTTTTAACTGGGCAACAAAACAGCCCAAGGCGGACGCTTTTCTGGCGACACTTTGGGCTGGGCGACAATGGTCCGCCAGGATCCACAATTACAATTTGGGCGGTGCGAGACGGAGCGCTCAAGCTTGTGACTTCAAAAGCAACGGTGCACAACCCACCTGCGCTTTACGATCTGCACAACGATATCGGTGAAACTACAGATCTGGCCGCCGCGCGACCTGCTGATGTAACCCGGTTGCGGAACTTGTACGATCAGTGGCAGACGAAACTTATTGCGCCGCTGTGGCAAGTAGATAAGCACGGCCAGTTGGCACCTGTCGTGCTGGCTGGAGATTGGAACAACTTTAACAAAGATGACGACACTGCGCCGTGGCAGCTGACGCGAATCAGCGCGCCGGCGGTTGGCGGAACACCCGATGGGTATAGCTGGTTTGTTAACACTATTCATGTCGCTTCCAGTGGAGGCGATGCCACGCCGGGCACGCATTCGTTTGTTGTGATTGGCCATAACAGTTATGCAACTCAATGGGGCGGAGAGGCGATCAATATCAACAACGCCACGGTAATCCCGTTCTTCTCCGGCAACGAACTCGGTCCCGTGAACACCATTACCTTTGACGACGATTACTACTACTCGTTTCGACTGCTCGATTTTGTCGGCCAGGCACACGCTAATATGGAGCTGGCCGTGTTAAAAACGGCCGCCCCGCCAGTTTCTATCACCTGGAGCGGCCAAACGCCCGCCGTACCGACCGCCTCGCAACCCGTAGTTGTCGATATCGCACTAAGCCACTCCAAATCACCGCAAGAACATGTTTATCTTCGCTGGTCGACTGATACCTTTGTCACTTCGCATATCGTTCCGGCGGCTGGATCGGGAATTAACTATTCGGCCACAATTCCAGGTCAGCCGCCCGGGACAGCAGTGCAATACTCGCTTCTCACCTCCACAGCTGATTTGTCATCGGCTGTTTACTCAAGTGTCATCGACCCATTGGCGCTGTCTGAAAGCGTGAACTTCAAGTACGTTGTCGGCGGTTCGCTCTGAGCCGAATCAGGCTTTTACGAAGACATTACTTGTGATGTTGCTGGAGAGCGTTCACATTCATCCTGCGCTATAGCGGGGACCCATCAGCTCGGCTGATGAGAATGCGACGCATCGAACAACTCACGCCATTTTGGACCTTGGAAAGCGGCAACCACGTTGACCCGAACTATCGATTCAATAAAGGTGAATGGCTCACAATTGCGGAGTTCTTTTGAGCGTATCCGTCTGCTCTTGAAAATCGGCAGAACGCCACGCTCCAGGTTGCAGCAAATCGCTATCTGGCTCGATCGCCTCTCTCTCTCGCTACCGATCCCGTGGAAAGTTCTCCCTCTCGATCCCTCCGCTCCGGCGCCGGTTGTCATTGGCGCCACGGGCGGTTCGGGCACGCGCGTTATGGCGGAAGTATTGCGGAAAGCTGGTTGGTTCTTGGGTAACCGGGTGCACCCCGACAACGAAGATTCGGTGCCGATCGGATGGTTTCTCACCAAGTGGTTGAAACGACTGAAGGATTTCCCAAATGTTGACTCCCATACGGTTGCAGGCGCCAATCGTGATTTCGAGCGAATGCTGTACCTTCATCGCAGAGGCATCTCTTCACCGGTTGCTCGGTGGGGATGGAAAAATCCGCGTAGTCTATGGCTGATCCCTTTCCTGGTGCATCGATTCCCCGAGTTGAAATTTATCCACATGATTCGAGATGCACGCGATATGATGTTGTCAGAGAATATTTATTTTCTGCGCCAGAATGGTCATTGGTTACTGGGCCCAGACTGGTGGCGGAATCCAGAGGCGGCCCAGCTGGAGTTATGGCGTATAAGCAACAAGCGCGCGGTGGAGTTCGCACAGCAATATCTTAAAGGCCGTTATCATATGGTCCGGTATGAAGACTTGTGCCGGAAACCAGCTGAGACAGTTTCGGCGGTGATGACCTTTTTGGGCAGCCCGAACACCGATATCGGGCTAGTAATCGAAGGTATTTGTGATCGCGGCAATATTGGACGTTGGCGTTTAGATAAGACCGGAAAAGTTGTTGACCTTACCTTGGGGGCTCGAGCCGACCTGCAGCGTTTTGGTTATGAGACCTGAAGGCGAATACATCGTTACCTGCTGCTGTCCGAAATTGTAGTTAATGGTCCGGCTATGGATTGCAGGAAACACATACGATCACTCAACTCTCCTCATCGGCTCCGGATTTTCTTGCTCATAGTTGGGCTTGCAGTGTCAGGTCACCTTCCAGCCCTTGCTGCTTCCGGTCCGCCGCTCCGCACCGGCCTATGGGTAACGCAGCCGATCGTAGGCGAGAAAGCGGAGAATCTCGAAGCTCAAGTGCGCGCGAACCCACATCTCTCCGGCGTGTGTCTGCACATCGGTTGGAAGGACATCGAAAAGCAACCTGGTCAGTTCGATTTCAGCGCGATTGACAAGACCGTGGCTGTTCTTCGGCGCATCGGCATGAAATATGAGCTTGGCATTAAACCCGGCGTCGAAACGCCAGCTTTTCTTTACCAGCAAGGCGCCCAGTCTTTCGAAACCAGCGTCCGGAATCCACATCGGCCTAACTTTGGCGCCGCGGTGACAATTCCTATCCCGTGGGACCCGAAGTACCAGGAGGGCTTTTCGCGCCTTATTACGAAAGTTGGAGAACGTTATAGTTCTGATCCCTTGAACGAAATGCACCTGCCAAAAACTCCCGAGGACCGCGCGAAATGGAGCGGCATGGGAGATTACGGAGCCAAGCTGCTCGATGTGTACAAGAAATACACCGACGAATGGGCAAAGGCGTTTCCAAAACAGCAGGTAACACTGCACCTATCGCAGACATTGGATTTACCTTCCTCATTTTTTTCGAAGATCATCGAATACGGATTGAGCAAATATCCAGAGCGCTTTACGATCCAGAATTGTCAGCTTACGGGGCGCCGAGAAGACACCGGCACGCTAAGCTATGATCTTGTCCAAAAATATCAGGATCGTGCTCATCACGGTTTTCAGAGTGTCGCTGGTTTTTCTCACGGAGGCGAACGAATGGGCTCGATTGAGATGGCCGTGCTCAACGTGGTCCATGCGAAAGGCGAATACTGGGAATTGTGGCGTGGTGATGGAATAGATGCACAAATTACAGCAGCGATAGCGACCGCATGGGACGAAGGGCGGAAACTAGGATACGATAGCTATAAACAAAAGCTTGTCTCCGAAGGTCGTTATCAAGAGCAAAGCGGTGGCCGCGGCGGGAGAGGCAGGCGTGGCGGACGTAAGGCCCTGGTGTTACCCGAGGAATAACACGTTCTAGACTAACGACCGGAAAGCGATCATAGCATTCTCAAATGCCAGCAGGGAACACTACGGAGGCACTGATTTTTCTCCACATTCCAAAGAGCGCAGGCACGACCCTTAATCGGCTCATCGAATGGGAATATTCTCTTTTCGAGATGTACTCTGTCGATCCTGTTTTTTTCCGCTGGTCGAGGGCCCGCCTCTGGCGTCTACCTAAACGACGCCTGCAGAGGTTTCGTGTTTTTAAGGGGCACATGCCGTTTGGGCTGCATGAGCTCCTTCCCCAATCAGCGACTTATAGCACGGTGATGCGTGGAGCTGTGGAACGAGTTATATCCGCGTACTATTTTATGAGCAACTACATGTTGCACCCGAATTATTGGAAGTTCCGGCGGGAGGGCTGGACGCTCGAGGACTTCGTCCGGCGTTCGCCAAGGGAAAATGTGCAAACCAAAATGATTGCGGGGGCCGACTACGATGCTCCCTGCACAGCAGAGACCCTTCTCAGAGCGAAAGAAAATCTGCAGCACTTCAGCGTGGTAGGTCTAACCGAACGTTTTGAGGAAAGCCTCGCATTGACCGCAGTCAACGCTAGACCTAATCGCCGAGCGCAATCGCTTCGATATGGAACTGTATGAGTGTGCGAGGAATCTTTTTGAAGAGACAATTAACAAAAACGCGGCTGAAGTCGGTCGCGTACTTCGGGAGCTTGAATCGGCTCGAATCCAAGATCCAGTACACGCGGGGCTTTTTTCGGTAAAGGCAGCTGCACGGAAAGAAGTTAACAGAGCTTATTTGGCCCTATAACGAGACGTCACATTTGGTGTCTCGTTGTCTCTGCCAATCAGAAGCACTTGGGCGCGGTAGGACTCAAAGACAATTTTGGCGTATTGATCCAAATATGCACGGGTCTCTGGGCTGTTTAATACTTGGATCCCGCCGGACGGCACGAACACGAGCCACGTTCGGCGCCCGCGGCTGGTTACCTCGCGCAGCTCCCGCAGACTGCGGATTGTGGGGTAACCACGGAACTTATCTATAAAACGAGGTTCATCGAACTTTTCATTGTAAGTTATTTTCTTGGCCAGGGTGCTGTCTATATTGTAATCGCCGCTCATTCCGGCGTACCGCTCAAACACGTGAGGTATGCTCGATATGATGAGATCACCCGGCTGAAAATGGCTCGCCACGTATTCTGCGGCGCCCCGATGATCGTAACGATATACGCCCAGGCGTGTCATAAGCCCGGGAGAAGCGTCCGGGCTGGAGAGCGAATAGAGCCGCATCAACGATTCGTTACTTTGGATAAACAACAGAAAGAGCATGGCCACTCCTGCAGCGTGCGCGAGAGTGCGGCCAACCGTGGACTTACCTTCGTGCCGGGCAAGCAATAGCAGGCGATCGTAGAGGCCAATTGTCGCCGCGACTCCGGAGAGTATTAGCAGCG
>QHRI01000187.1 GCA_003221375.1 Verrucomicrobiota bacterium | reverse complement strand
AAGCATTAAATCCAATAAGTGAGCGCCCAAATCCAAAAAAACGCCACCCTGCGCGGTCTTCTTCTGGAAAAAGGAAGCGGACTGCGCCGGCCAATTGAACATCCAGCCTTCCGAAAATTCGAAGTCGATCACTTTACCCAATGTCTCCGCTGCGATGTATTCGCGAATCAAATTACATGCTGGAAAAAAACGTCGAAACAAACCAACCGCCAATTTCCTTTTCGCGCGCGTCGCCGCCGCCAGCATTTGTTCCGCTTCCGCCGTATTCGAAGCAATTGGTTTTTCGCAAAGAACCGAGGCACCGCTTTCAAGCAGCTTGATTGCTTGCTCCGCATGAAACGCGGCGGGCGAGGCAACGATCGCAAGCTGCGGGGCGGACTTCACAAACCTACTGAAGTCAGTGAACTGCTTCGCGCCTCTCAGCTGCACTCCTACTTTCGCGACGCGTTCGGCACTTGGGTCAAAAATTGCGGTCACCGTCGCGTATCCGGCGCGTTCGAGTTCGCGTAGGCTCGGCGCGTAATACATCTCTGCAATCGCTCCACAACCCACGACCCCAATCGCCACTTTTGCCGTCGCAGCCATTACAAACGGCGTTTCATTTGGTCGTCCGCGTGCATGTGCATCTCGATCACGTTGCCTGCGTCATGGTAAAGCGAATCATCGGAGCATACAATGGTAACTCGCGTACCCGACAGCGTTATTGAACGCGGCCGGCCCATCGTGGCAAAACCGACCGAATGGCAGCACATCCGAGATCATATCGAGGAACCGAATTTTTCACCATATCACGGCTACAGAGAGAACCGCTCATGTCGTTGTTTGTTCTTCTTCGTTACCTCTGTTACCGGTGGCAAAGGCGGCCGCCGCTCGGAGACGCCAGGCTACAGTATTTACTCACCACCTGCCAATCGTCCATTCCTTCTGTCCAATAGTAATCTCTCGGCTTATACCGATCCGATTTCCTCAAAAATACAAGTGTACTGCTTATCTAACTCCCTGCGATAGCCTTTTGTCTTACGCCTGATTTGCTGACTCAGACGGTCCGCATTTTGTTCGAGCCTGACAAATTGTTCTATTAATGCAGAAACGTCCAAGTTTGCAATATCCTGGCGGAACTCCTGCAACCCCATTGCGGTCATCAATGAGTCATCTTTTTCATGAAATGAAATGGCCAAAGCGGGTTTACCAAGCATCAGAGCCAAGAGCAAATTGTGGAATCGACTCGCCACCACCACTTTCGTAGCGGCCAATTGTGAAAGCAGCTCCTCAAAAGAGCCGGCGGGCTCATCTAGGATATTGGACTTTTCGTAGGTCAATCCACTTTGTTCCAGCACAGCCCTAAGGTCTTTCCGAACGCGAGTGTCGTACACTAGGTCGCCTGTCAGCAGCCGTACAGTACGATTCTGTTCAAGTAGCCTGCTTATGAAACTGGCCATCTTCGTTACATATTCGCGGTAGGTCTGTTCGACGTCGTCTGAAAGCGAATGGTGAACGTAATGAGTTATCAACCCGACACCAACCGGCGCATCCTTATCGCCATTAATCTGATCCTTGGGCAGCACACCTTCAGGCAAGCTGAACGCCAAGTCGGGATACACGGCGTCATCATCAGCATCAAAGCCGATGTTCTTGAGGTATTCTTTCGAAAAACTATCTCGATAGGATCGGTAGTCTGCCAACCTCAAGGCTGCCTTCACGAAGAACCTCGAGAGCGGATGACGTATGGGCCCGGCTCCGACACTCACAAAGAGCAACTTGCACCGGCACAACTTCGCAACCAAAGACCATCTCAGTATATCGTAGTGCAAACCAAGAGGATGAATACCGGAATCGGAGAGCATTCCCGTTCCTGTCATCACAAGCATGTGGCTGCCCTTCAGCCCCTTGATCGCGCTGAACCATCTATAGAGCTCGACTGGAATTCCAAGAAAGATTTTTCTCAGTGATCTCCAAGCGCGATTGTTCGTTCCCCGCAGTGACATTGGACGGATTGCCAAAGCACGGATGCCGTACGTCGCTGCCGTCTCCTCGGGGTTCCTACAAATACAACTCACCTGCGCATTCGGCATGCGCCTGCGGATGTTAAATAACATCGCTTGCAGCGTGCACTCATTGCCCAGGTTACCTGTTCCAAACGTTCCGAAGAGAGCGATCTTCCCTGAGTTGGCAGCAGTGCTCATCGGGGCATCCCTCTGGCACCCAAGTCATGACCGTCTTCACGCCGCTCGGTCCGTTTCAGACTCAAGGGTGCGGAACTCGATATCCTTTTTATCGGAGGCTCCAAACTCATACCCGAAGGATCTTTCGCCCGCAAAGAAAGTGAAGCTAGGCGTGTATCGAAATAGCCAGAAGGTTTTAAGGCACCGCCCTGCCCGATTTCAGTGGGCTAGATGCGGAGGTCATCAGCAAGCGTTTGAGCGTTCAGCCAAATGTCTCAAGCGTTGCTCACGCAATTTCATTCTGGGCGAAGGTTCAATGCCCGCCGCCCTGAGTATTTCCTTCCATCGGTACACCCAATCGTGTCGCAACAAGGATTCCGCCGCGTTTCTGCGGCTAATGGAGGAAATCCGTCCAGGGTCAGCCCGCAAACTGGAAAGCACCTTTCCGACGTTAGATCCATCGGCTTGCAAGGTGATGACGGCATCTTGCCAGGGGAACAGTTCTTGGAACGCCTCGCATTCCGGCGCCTGTCCGATCATCACAGCGCCTGCCGCTGCTCCTTCATAGTAGCGAGCGCCAATTTCGACTTGCCCCCCGGTTTCTTCCGGGGTCCCCGCCTTTGCAGGGGCCACCACAAAAAACCGGCTTCGCTTCGCCATGTTGGAAAAAAAATCCCGGTGTTCCCTGTAGTTAAGCACGTCGGACATCGAGCCTCCGAAGGTGTCATAAACGTAGAAGATGTCCTTACGCCCTGCTGCCTTAAGCAGCGCCTGGTGGATTTCCTCTCTTCTGCGGCCAATGCTGTAGACGTCAATAACACGTGCAGGGGGGTTCGGATACGGGCTGAATCTTAGCGTGTCCACGGCATCGGGAAGCCATTGGCAAGGCCGGCCAATGGCATCAGACAGCGCGGCAACACTGCCCCGGGCGCTCACAAACACGTGATCGAAAGGTCGAAGGCAATGAATCCAATTTTTGCAGAAGGGTATGCGGGCGGCCCACATTTCCGAAATCCAGCAAACCGAGGCTTTACAATGATCTTGCCACCCCTCGATCGCGCTGATGTTGAGAAAGTCATGCTCCATCTGGCACATCATTAGAAACAAGTCATACTGTTGGGTCAGCCGAACCTTATGCAGCCCCGGATTCGCAAATATCAGCTTTCTGGTGACGTCCCGAAACAGCAGCCTTCTCTGCCAGGCCTCCTTAAACTTATATCCGCGACCCGGCTCAAGATGAATCAGGTCGACGTCGGCGACGTCCAAAAGAATATCCTGAGCTTCATATTGAGCGCAGTAGAACGCCTTCTTCTTAAATCCTCGCGCAGTCGGCATGCAAATGCGCGGCGTCATCGCCTCTCGCGACGCCTCGGCGGCCTCCTGTGTTCTCTCGTCGGTTGTAATCATTCAGTCACTTCTATTTCGACGCACTGGAATTTCACCGCTGAAATACTCTTTTAAAATGCGGTCGAAAACCAGGCTCAGTCAAATTTGCGCTCCACTCGGCGAGTCATAACCTGCGGTTTTCTCTATGGATCGCGGTGCGGCGGGATGAAAAAACAGTCTGGCATAGATGTAGGCGAGAGCTTCGCTAACAACATCTTTGACACCTTCACTGTACGACCACCAATGCCCCTTATCATAATCTGGATTCGAGACCGCAATGATGCCGACTGTAACGTGCTTCCCGAGAGCCTTCCCGAAGAGGAGGCGGGTGCGACGCGCGTGGGTATTTTCGGTTACAATGTTGACACTTTGCACACTCGCATTGTGCTCACGGAACCACTGCCGCAGGGCGACCGCGGAAGCGTATGTTCTATCCCGATCCATCACGCGCGATGGAACCATCTGCACGGATTCTTTTGCAAGACCATT
>QHRI01000186.1 GCA_003221375.1 Verrucomicrobiota bacterium | reverse complement strand
CGCGATCGTAGTCTTCCGCCCACATGTGCTCGTCCGTGTCGGCATTAATCAATTGCACATTTACGCGGACGCGATTGCCGATCCGACGAACGCTGCCTTCCAGAATGGCACCAACCCCAAGAGCCTTCCCGATTTCGCGAACATTGGATGCCTTCCCGCGATACGGCATAACGGAGGTGCGCGAGATCACTTTCAGATCACCGATCTTCGACAAATTAGTGAGCACGTCGTCCTGAACACCGTCCGCGAAAAATGCGTTTTCTTTTTCGTCACTCAGATTTTCAAACGGCAACACTGCAATCGACTTGTCGCACTTGTGGGCTGAGACGCGCGGCAGGAGAAAGAACCCTGCGGCAGCGGAAATGATCACGCCGGTCGCCACAAGCATGACGATATTCCGACGACGATGTGATCCGGGCAGCGCCGGCGCCGGTGTCGCACGAACGCCCTGCGCAGTGATGTCGTACGCCCAGGCAAGAATCAGCGCGATCGGGAAACCCATCAGCAGCAGCACGATCACCAGACGCAGCATCCAGTTTGGCAATTCCCATGCCGGAAACGCGGCAGAGGCCAGTTGGATAATCCCCCCGGCAGCGATGATGTAGGCTGCTGCCACGCGGTACACCTTGCGCCGTCTTACTTCTTCGAAGAAGCCGGTCATGGCTAGAGGTTTGTCTGTGGAGACCATAAACCAACGGCCACTATATTGACACGCGAAGTGGCTCTGGCGTTCACTTAATGCCGGTGGCCAGTACAGTTTGAAAATGCGGTCCCTGCTTTTCCCGCGATACAACGCTTACTTCAATTTGCCGGAAGCCGCTTTTTTCAAGGAGTTGATGTAACTGCACTTCGCTGAATCCCAGCCAATGGTCTGCATATAATTCCCGGGCACGGTCGAATCGATGGCTCAAAAGATCGAGAATCGCCAGCCTGCCGCCGCGTTTCAAAATCCGGTGGGCAGCAGTGACAGCTTCCTCGGGATGAATGGCATGATGCAATGCCTGACTCAAAATCGCCAGATCGACACTGTTTTTGGCAATCGGCGGATCTTCAATGTCGCCAAGGCGGTACTCCAGGTTTTTGATTCCATGTTTCTTTGCCAACTGCGTGCCAAACTCGACCATCTTTGGCGAATTATCGACGGCGATGACTTTGCGTGCGTTTTTGGCGAGCAATTGCGAAAGTGTCCCCTCGCCCGCGCCAAGGTCAGCGACGTTCAGTGGCGGCAGCAAAGTAATCAGCGTGTGCGCCAGCGCTTTCCAGGAGCGACCCGGCACATAACTGCGGCCAAACTTGCCCGCCAGCTCGTCGAAATATTTACGAGCCTTATCCTGACGTTTGTGCAGAACAAGCTTCAGACTCGTTCGATCGCGTGATGTTTCCGGCAGTTCGCGGGAGAGCAGCCGGGTCATCTCTTCAACGCGCTCTCGCTGGGAATTACGTCCGTGATGGTTTGCGCCGTAGTACACGTTTTTCCCTACCCTGCGATCGGCAACAACACCGGCTCGCTTTAATTGGGCGAGATGACTGGAAATGCGCGATTGGCCCATTCCCAATATTTGTTGCAACTCGGCTACCGAAAGTTCTTCCAGCTCCAAAAGAAGCAATAGCCGGACCCGGGTCGGGTCTGCCAGCAGACGCAACAAATTAATGGTTGACGCCATAAGAGTAGCCAACGATATATCTACGCATCATGATTGGTCAATATGTCTTTGGACTTCGTTACATCGTTGAAGCGCTAAATTGCTACAACATAGGGAACGTGTCCGGCGACTGACCGTTTTAACGTTTCAACCTTTCAACGCTTTAACGTTCTTCAACCATGTCTCGCAGTTACATCTTTTCATCCGAATCCGTTGCTGAAGGTCACCCCGACAAAGTTTGCGACACAATCTCCGACGCGGTGCTCGATGCGTGCCTGGCGCAAGATCCTCACAGCCGAGTCGCGTGCGAGACTTACGCCAAGAGCAACATCGTGATCGTCGGCGGCGAGATCACCACGAAAGCGAAACTCGATTATCTCCAGATCGTGCGCGATACCGTGCGCGAGATCGGTTACGTCCATGACGACGATATTTTTCACGCCGACAAAATTTTTGTGAGCAGTATGATTACCGAGCAATCGCCTGACATTGCTCAAGGCGTGGATGCCCGTGCCGCCGAAGGCAAGGAAACCGCCGAGCAGGGTGCAGGGGATCAGGGGTTGATGTTCGGCTACGCGTGCGATGAAACGCCGGAGTTGATGCCGGCGCCAATCATGTTTGCGCACCGACTCGGGCGTGAACTCACTCGGATTCGAAAGAATGGCAAAGTGCGCTGGCTCAGGCCGGACGCGAAGTCGCAAGTCTCGGTGATTTACGAGGATCGCAAACCCATCGGGATTTCTTGCGTCGTCGTTTCCACGCAGCATACCGGCGATGTGAAACATTCAGAGATCCGTAGCTTCGTGATTGAAGAAATAATCAAGAAGGTTTTGCCCGCGGACATGTTGAGAGCCGACACAAAGTTTCTGGTCAATCCGACCGGCAATTTCAAGATTGGCGGACCGCAGGGCGACACTGGCCTGACAGGACGCAAGATCATCGTCGATTCCTATGGCGGGATGGGACGCCACGGCGGCGGCGCTTTTTCCGGAAAGGACCCCAGCAAAGTCGATCGCAGCGCGGCTTACATGGGACGATGGGTGGCCAAGAACGTAGTCGCAGCCGGCCTGGCGAAAAAGTGTGAAGTGCAATTCGCCTACGCCATCGGTCATCCCAAACCGCTTAGCGTCCACATCGACACGTTCAGCACGAACACCGTCGACGAAGAAGCGATCGAGCGCGCGGTGTTGGCCACATTCAGCTTCACGCCGGCCGACATCATTCGGCAACTCGATCTGCTTCGCCCGATTTACTCAAAAACAACGAACTATGGCCACTTCGGCAAAGTCGATGATCCAGACATCACGTGGGAGAAGCCGGACAAAACCAACGAATTAAAGAAAGCCGCAAAATAAATTATGGAACAATCGATACTCGAACGTACGAAAGCCGACTACAAGGTCGCAGACATTTCATTGGCTGATTTCGGAAGGAAAGAAATTTCCATCGCAGAGAAGGAGATGCCGGGTCTAATGGCAATCCGCGAAAAATATGCCCCGCAGAAACCGCTCGCAGGCGTGCGCATCACTGGGTCATTACACATGACGATCCAGACCGCAGTTTTGATTGAAACACTGACCGACCTTGGCGCAAGCGTGCGCTGGGCGAGCTGCAATATTTTCTCAACCCAAGATCACGCTGCAGCGGCGATCGCCAAGGACGGTATCTCCGTGTTCGCATGGAAAGGTGAATCGCTGGAAGATTACTGGCGCTGCACCTATCGGGCGATTTCACATCTGGAGGGCAAAGGCCCACAACTGGTGGTCGATGACGGTGGGGACGCCACTTTGCTCATTCACAAGGGCTACGAGCTCGAAGAAGGAAGCGATTGGGCAAAGACAAAATCGGAAAACAAGGAAGAACAGGTCATCAAGGATTTGCTGCTCGAGATTCATCGTGAGAATCCCTATCGATGGCACGAAATCGTCAAGGATTGGCGTGGCGTTTCCGAAGAGACCACGACCGGTGTGCACCGGCTGTACAAGATGCATCAGGAAAACCGACTTCTGGTTCCTGCTATCAACGTGAACGATTCCGTCACCAAATCGAAGTTCGATAATCTCTATGGCTGCCGGCACTCGTTGGTCGATGGATTGAATCGCGCGATGGACGTGATGCTCGCCGGGAAGGTCGCCGTGGTTTGCGGTTATGGCGATGTCGGCAAAGGGTGCGCGCAATCGTTGCGCGGCCAGGGCGCGCGCGTCGTCATCACTGAGGTTGATCCAATCAACGCGTTACAATATTGACGTAATCACACTCGATCACATGCAGCGGATGAAGGATCAGGCGATTGTCGCCAACATCGGCCATTTCGATAATGAGATTCAGGTCGATGCACTCAACGCAGCCAAGGGCGTGAAGAAGACCAACATCAAGCCGCAGGTGGACAAGTACACGTTCCCGGATGGCCACGAGATTTTCCTTCTCGCTGAAGGTCGACTCGTAAACCTCGGATGCGCGACCGGTCACCCAAGCTTCGTCATGTCGAATTCATTTTCCAATCAAGTTCTGGCCCAGCTGGATCTCTGGAAAAATCGCGACACCTACAAGGTCGGCGTGTATGTGCTGCCGAAGAAACTCGACGAAGAAGTCGCGCGCCTTCACTTGCAAAAAATTGGTGTGAAGCTCACCAGGCTTTCTGAAAGGCAGGCCGACTACCTCGGCGTTCCAGTCGACGGCCCGTTCAAATCAGAGAATTATCGCTATTGATTCGGCGTCTTGGGCGATTTGGGCAAGTGCACGAATTGCGCGGGCCTTCTCAAAGTCCGTGAGAGTTCATCTCGTTAATTCCGCGCCCGTAACTTCAACGTAGCTGCACTGTGATTGTGTGCCACGTTGCCATTTTCCCAAAATGTGAAGGCGTTGGTTTTTGTTTGCAGCGTCGGTAAGGATTTCCGTTTCACGTCTCGGTGCTGCCAGCCAGACTGTTGCTCGGCTGCCGTGAAAATTGAACATGATTTGGGGTGTGCACGGTTCACCGGCATACAGCGAAACCCGCCCGACTTGATCGAAACGCAAACCGACCGCAGCTGCCTTGACCTGTGGCGTCGGCTTCTTTATCTGGGCGCAACCTGCCATTCCGCTCAGCACGGCCGCTCCAACGAGACCACCGAATAAGAACTTTTTCATCCTAAGCGCTTCGTACTGAGCACTGCGATTTTTCGCGCCAGGTAAGCCGAGAAATATCCTGCATAACGTCTTTGCAATTCCGGGCGCTGCCACTCTTTCCCAGTCACAATTTTCCGGCAATTGGGCGCGCCGCATTTACATTCAAGAGAGTAATCATCGTCGTCCGTCGTTGCCCAATCATGCGTGAGTTCTTCACCCGCGCGGATCTCCCGCATCGCCACGAAGGTGATTTCGCCGCGCACCCCGAGATTAGGATCATCCACCGGTCCAAGCCGTGGCGTGATCTTTTCGCGCAAAGTTTTTCGATCGACAATTCGGCCCCCTTTTACCGCCACGATTTCGTCCTTGGTGATATCGGTAATCGCAAACAAACCAAGTCCGTGGATTTTACTCCCGCGGACTTCGGTTTTCGGCGAAAGGTAGGAAATTCGCATCACTAGCGACAGATTAGTTGTCGAGCCGCTTGTGCCAAGCGCCTCCATTTGGTTCGGCGGTTGACACACCCGCCGCTACAACGTTGCGTTCAGGCTCCGCTTCCGATGAAAGCACGCCCGGCCGCCATCATTTTCATTCTCGTCACAGTAACCCTCGACATCTTGGCGATGGGTTTGATCATTCCCGTTTTGCCCAAGCTGATTCTTGATTTTCTTGGCGGCGAAATGACCGATGCGGCAAAATGGACTGCCCGGTTCGCAGTGGTCTTCGCGCTGATGCAGTTTTTCTGTTCACCCTGGCTCGGAGTCTTGTCCGATCGATTTGGAAGGCGCCCAATCATCCTGCTCTCGAATCTCGGTCTCGGACTGGATTACATCGTGATGGCGATGGCGCCCACGTTGAACTGGCTTTTTCTTGGTCGAATTATTTCCGGAATCACGACTTCAAGCATTCCAACCGCGATGGCTTACATCGCCGACGTCACCCCGAAAGAAAAGCGAGCCGGCGCATTTGGCATGATCGGCGTGGCATTTGGGATCGGATTCACGTTCGGGCCAGCAATTGGTGGATTGGCAGGCGACTTCAGTCCGCGTCTCGCGTTTTGGATTGCAGCCGTTCTCAGCCTAACGAATTGGCTTTGGGGTTACTTCTTCGTTCCGGAATCGTTGCCGCAAAATCAGCGAAAAAAATTCGAGCTTCGGCGAGCGAATCCGGTCGGCTCGCTTACGCTGTTACGCTCTCATCACGAACTTTGGAGGCTGACCACGATTCAATTTCTGGCGTATCTCGCGCACAATGTGTTTAGCGTCTGGGCCCTTTACGCGATTTATCGCTATAGCTGGAGTCAGGGAATGATCGGACTGTCGCTGATGGTCGTCGGAATCGTTACCGCCGCTATTTCCGGCGGACTGACCGGCATAATGGTGAAACGTTTCGGCGAAAAACGGACTCTTTATATAGGCCAGTTTTTTGGATCGAGCGGAATGTTTATCGCCGGCCTGGCCAAAACAGGCGCGTGGCTGCTGGCTTCGATCCCAATCATTTCACTTTGGAATATTTCCATGCCAGCCGCACAAAGCATGATGACTCATCGCGTCAGCGAGCGCGAACAAGGCGAATTGCAAG
>QHRI01000133.1 GCA_003221375.1 Verrucomicrobiota bacterium | reverse complement strand
GCCACTGGAACTCACACTGCCGCGCAATCCAACCGGGTTCTAATTGACTCTCATGCCCATTGGGCGACTAATCAATGGACAGGTTACAGCCTTACAAACACCGTCACCGGAAGAGCTTCGTTCATCACGGGAAATACCGCGACAACCATAACCTACGCGTTTGATAACACCTACGACCCGAATGGCAACCTGGTATTTCAACCTGGAGACGGATACGCGATTTGTCGAATTGGGGCCGCACTTGATCAGCCAGGGCGAGGAAAGGGCGACTTAATAACGGGCGATACGCCGCGCAACTCTACAACTAGAACAGCGGCGTGGCCGCACCAGGTATTTGAACCAATCTACTCTTGGAATAACACTATCAATGGCTCAAATGTGAATATCCAAAGCGTATTTCCGACGATTCAGGAAAACCGGGACTACTACAATCAAACAGCGATGCCGGGCTACATTTCATTTACCTATCCGCATCCCCTCACAACCGGTGCCCAACCCACAGCAAGCACAAGCTACCCACACGATTACCATAAAAAAGGGAACAAAAAGTGGGGAAAGCTAAAAAGGCGGAAATGGGGAGGGTCTAAAGAAAATTCGGCGAACGTAACGATTGAACGCTTTGCTCCTGATCAGCAGTCCAAGTAGGGGCAGTTCGCCACACAATTGAGGAAGCGAGGAAATATCGCGGACGCAGCACTTGGCTCGATCTGGTTTATTTTCTACATCATCGCAGACTGAATTCGATGCCATTGCAACAAATGGAACCTATCCGTCCGGATCCTATGAAGTACGTCCTCATCACGCCGGCTCACAACGAGGAAGCTTTCATTCCAAAGACGCTCGCCTCAATGGTCGCCCAGACAGTCCCACCAGAACGCTGGGTCATCGTGGATGACGGTTCGATGGACCGCACCCCTGAGATCGTCGAAGAGTATGCGACACGCTTCCCGTGGATCGAATTGGTACGATACCACGAACGGCAGGACCGCAATTTCGCTTCGAAGGCGCACGCGGTTAACGCCGCGTTGGAACGAGTTCAATCGCTCGAGTTCGAGATCGTGGGAAACCTTGATGCCGACGTTTCCTTCGCACCTGATTACATGGAATTTCTGATGCGGAAGTTCCGCGAGGACCCGGATCTCGGTGTGAGTGGAACGCCATTCACACAGGACGGAGGTTATGACTCAAGCAAAGACAGCTTTGAAGGTGAGAATTATGTGGCCGGCCCGTGCCAACTTTTCCGGCGCGAGTGTTTTCAGGATATCGGGGGTTATGTTCCAAACCGCGCGGGCGGAGTCGATTGGATCGCGGCCATGACAGCGCGAATGAAGGGTTGGAAAGTTCGATCCTTTCCTGAAAAACGTTTCCATCATCATCGAACATTGGGTACCGCCGAGCGGAGTCCTTTGCAGGCGCTGTTTTCTTACGGAGAGAAAGACTATTACCTCGGCGGCTCGCCAGTCTGGCAATTGTCGCGTGTAGCTTACCGAATGACAAAGAAGCCCAGGATAACAGGTGGCTGTGCTTTACTCTTAGGCTATTGTTGGGCGGCACTGAAGCGCACGAAGCGCGCTGTCAGCCCTGAACTGATGCGCTTTCATCGTCGCGAACAGATGAAAAAACTGCGAACTATATTTCGCTCGTTTCTAAGCTTCAGGAAAGTGAATAGCTTTCGCCTTAGACAAGCCGAGAACTCCACCCGGACCTAAAACGCACTTATTTGGAAGACGGGCGATGCCTCTCAGAGTTACGTGGTAGCTATCTTATGCCCTCAAAGACGCGAATGATTGGCTTCTCCTAGCTCCAACAAGTTACCAAGTCGAAGATGCCTGCGCCTGCCTTCCCAATTGCATCTTCGTGCAATCTGATGACGACTGACCGAACAACTGCTCGTAACGATAGAGTCGCACATGTTCTCAGCAATTTCACGCTGTGGCTCGCCCACTATGGAGAATTGTCGCGTGACCACCAGACGTTTTTTGCCGGAAGGACCGGCCGGGCTGCGAAAAACCTCTACTACAATAACAAACTCCTGGGAACGGCGGCCGTCGCGCCTATCATTTTCCTCGAGGCTTTCGTCCCGTCAGCTCGACGTTTTTTCCATCATCCAACGCGATTTCCCATCGCGGATGCACATTATGCAATGGGGTTTGCTTTCCTTTACGAAGCGACTGGTGACCCGTCGCAACTGGAAAATGCGATTCATTTTCTAACCGAACTCAAAAAGTCGCGCTGCCATCAATTCCAGGAATATTGCTGGGGGTATCCTTTTGACTGGGTCACTCGTAACGGCGTTCTAAAGCAAGATACGCCATTGATCACTACCACACCTTATGTGTACGAAGCGTTCCTCCAGGTTTTCAAATTGGACCCACAAGATGAATGGAAAATGATTCTGGAATCGATTGCGCGACATGCTTCGGTTGATATTAAGGATTTTAAAAGCTCTGAGAAGGCCAGCAGTTGTTCATATACTCCTTACGATACCGGGGGCGTTATTAACGCGGCTGCCTATCGCGCGTTTCTATTAACAAGTGCTTCTCTACTTTTTTCCAATGAAAGCTATTGGAAGACTGCCGAACGAAATCTGAATTTCGTTTTAGAGAATCAAAACTCGGACGGCTCCTGGTTTTATGCAGTCGATGGGGTACGCGATTTCGTTGATCATTATCACACCTGTTTCGTCATGAAAGCGCTAGCCAAGATCCACGCTCTGACCGGCGACGCAGCAACGCTTAAGGCACTAGGCAAAGGAGAGAGCTACTATTTGGGCAACCTGTTCGATGCAGATGGTCAGCCAAAGCCGTTCTCACGAGCTCCACGCCTGACTGTTTACAAGCGTGAGTTGTATGATTGCGCCGAGTGCATTAACCTGTGCTCATTGTTGCGCGATCGCTTTCCCGTGCTGGGATCAACATTGGAAAAAGTCGTTACAGACGTGTTAAAATCATGGATGAAACGCGACGGCTCATTCCGCTCACGGAAGCTATACCTGGGGTGGGACGATGTTCCGATGCATCGCTGGGGCCAATCGCAGATGTTTCGGAGTCTCGCGTTGTACTTATCTGAGGCTGCGAAACATGAAAATGAGAAGTCAGATGTGAGGATGAGAATGCAGCCCTCGCAAGTCAACGAGCGAAATTCCGAGAGAAACAGCAACTCAGATCGGAAATCAAAGGGACCGACGACCGAGGACAGACAAGGGATGACGGAAGTCAGCGGTTTGAACTCGACGATTTCAGAACAAAAGAAGTTGGGTTCTTAATAATGCTTTCACCCATCATTCCAACTTCATCCATTTCGGTGAAGAGTGAAGCATGGGTTCGGCAAATACCCGTAATAGGATGAGAATCTGTTATTATAAGTTTCCCTCCGGGAATCTCACGCACTTGGCGAGCCTGGCGAAATGCATTGGAGTTTCGGCTGAGCTTTTCCATACGGAGAATTCCGCTGCTCTCGTTGGTGCCATAGAGAATACTGCGTTGCAAGCAGGCGCTGGAGTGGTTTTGGATGTGGCCAGTTTGAAGAACATCTGTCGACAGGATGCTCTTGAGAGAGCAGCAGCACTGATCTGCGAGCGTGACATCTCGGTGTTGCTTTTTACCACTGAAGTTGATGAAGCGGCGAACCGGTTCCTGCAAGTTCTGACTCGCGGTGCTGTCTTAGGGAGTAATCATGCGGGTAACGTCGCTCGCATCCACTTCCCTGAGGGTAGCCAGAACTTGGCTCGGGAACTCTCGTCCCAGTTCTATCCGAGGAATCCGACTAAAGCCATCGGATTAATCTTGAAGCCTGGGACAAATACTGAACTCATAATGAAGTTGGAACAGTTCGGTTCCTTCGTGCGCGTATCCACGGGTAAGGCGAATGTATTTGTTTGGAGCTCATTGCGGGTCTTCGACGTACTCCAGCCGCTGTCGGCGGAGAAAGAGTTTGAAGTGGCTGCCGACGAATACGTCCCAGCTATCATCTTTTTGAGATCTGCATTTGGCGATCGATGTTGGAACAATCCCAAGGTAGGCGCCGGGATAGTTATTGATGATCCGTTGTTAAACAAGAACTACG